>DMAZ01000095.1 GCA_003446335.1 Lachnospiraceae bacterium
ATAATGCTTAATGCGACAGCCCCGTATCTTTTTATGCAGAGGGATTATATTTTTATCTTCCTGTGGTCAGAGTCAGAAGATCCGTCGGTTTTTCGATCATCGCGTCATATTCATCGACCGAACCGAATCCGTATGAGGCAAATACGAAGGGCACACCGGCCTCCCTTGATGCGGACAGGTCGCCGGCCGTATCACCGACATAGACCGGTTCTTTCAAATGATGCTTCTCTACTATAGCGCGAATGTTTTCTGCTTTGGCATAGCCTGTATCATCCGGACACAGATGATCCGTGATATAAGGGGTCAGGTCTGTCGTCTCAAGGAGGACTTCAATATACCCGCCCTGACAGTTGCTCACGATAAAGAGAGGCATACGATCTGACAGTGCTTTGATCGTTTCGAATACCCCATCATAAAGACCGGGACGATGGGTGAGAAGCCATTCATTCTCCAGAGTGCAGGCTTTTCGTATAATGGCAACGGCCTCTTCGGCGGGCAGATCGGGGAAAAGGGAAATACCGATCGCATCCATTGTCTTGCCGAACTCTTTGCGTAATCTCTCGCCTGTGATATGCTCATGGGGAGCATTCATTTCTCCGGCGGTTATTTTCCAGGCATCGGCCACTTTTTCCGTGGAATCCCAGAGAGTGCCGTCTACGTCAAAAATAATTGAATCCATAATAACCTCGTTTTTTAAGCGTTTAAATGTCGTTCCTGTATAAAATGGAGTATATCAATGCGTTCTGATTTTGTAAAGCCATTGCTTTTATGGTATAATACGCGGAGTCGGGATCTTCCCTGGAGAAAAAACAGTGATCCTTACCGTATATGGGTCTCCGAGATCATGCTGCAGCAGACCCGGGTGGAGACTGTAATCGGATATTATGAGAGATTCTTAAGAGAACTGCCTGATATTAAAGCGCTTGCACAGTGTGATGAGGACAGACTCCTCAAGCTCTGGGAAGGACTGGGGTATTACAGTCGGGTCAGAAATATGCAGAAGGCAGCCGTTATGATCTGTGAACAGTACAGCGGTGTAATGCCCGACGAGGCGTCTGAGCTGAAGAAACTGCCCGGCATCGGTGATTATACGGCCGGCGCGATTGCTTCGATCGCGTATGGGAAATCGGAGCCGGCTGTGGACGGAAATCTCATTCGTGTCCTTTCGAGGATCGACTCATTGAAGACCGATTTTTCGTCGCAGAAAGCGAAAAAAAGTCTCACGGAATCGCTGAGGTCCCTGACCGTTCCCCCGGATAAGAACTGGGGAGATCTGAATCAGGCTTTTATGGATCTCGGAGCGACCGTATGCCTGCCTAATGCCGGACCTCTCTGCACCGAGTGTCCGATCGCGGATTACTGCAGTGCCCACCGGGTCGGTGAGGAACTGAAATATCCGGTGAGACCCGAAAAAAAGGCACGCCGGGAACATAAAATGACGGTAATGCTCATCCACAGCGGAGACAAATTCGTCATAAGAAAGAGACCAGCCGGAGGTCTGCTGGCAAATCTTTATGAATTCCCGAATACAGATGGCTTCTTAACTGAAGACGAGACGATCCGATGTGTGGAGAAGATGACCGGCACCTATGCTCTGCGGATCAGGAGCGTCAGGGAAGCAAAACACATTTTTTCTCATGTGGAATGGCATATGAGAGGATATGAGATTTATACATCACCTCCGTCAGATACTGTCGATCTGCCGGAAGTAATATATGCGGATGCATCCGAGATTGAACGGAAATATCCGATACCATCAGCTTTTAGTGCTTATACCGGGTATCTGAATATCAATATCGGCAAGAAAACAGGAAATGATGTAACCATGGAGGAATAAGGTATGAAATTACTTTCGATTGCTGTCCCCAGCTATAATTCGGAAGCGTATATGAGAAAAACAATCGATCATCTGGTCGTGGGCGGAGAGGAAGTGGAAGTCCTGGTCATCGATGACGGATCCAAGGACAACACTCTGAAAGTGGCACAGGAATATGAAGAAAAGTATCCCGGCATTGTGAGAGCGATCCATCAGAAAAATAAGGGACATGGCGGAGCTGTCAATACAGGGATGCGGGAAGCGACGGGCGAGTATTTTAAAGTATGTGACAGTGACGATTATTTTGAATTTGATGCATTCATGAGTCTTCTGACGGTCATCAGAGAAAGCATCGCAAATGCAAATGAACCGGACGTGATCATCACCAACTATGTCTATGACAAGCAGGGGGCAAAACATAAGAAGGTCATGGATTATACCGGGCGTTTCCCCGAGAACACAGTCTTCACCTGGAATGATATTAAAAGACCGCTCAAGATGTCCCAGTATGTGCTCATGCACAGCCTGACATACAGACTGCAGCTTCTGCGGGAGAATAAAACGACCCTTCCGGAACACTGTTTCTATGTTGATAATCTGATGGCATTTCAACCTCTTATCCATGCGAAGACACTTTATTATCTGAACGTGGATCTCTATATGTATTATATTGGCAGGCAGGATCAGAGCGTTAATGAGAAGGTCATGCTCGGCCGTCTGGATCAGCAGCTCAAAGTGACAAAGCTGATGATTGACGAGTATCAGCCTCATCTGGTCGTGGAAAAGAGCCATATGAATTATCTTGTTCACTATATGGGGATCATGATGACCGTATCGTCCATTCTTCTTATGAGGAAGGGGACGAAGGAAGCTCTGCGTGACCGTAATGAACTATGGAAGTATCTTCTCAAAAAGGATAAGAAACTCTACCTCAGGCTCCGCAGTAATGTTCTCGGAATGTTCATGAATGTCCATACGCTTCCGGGAAGGACGATGGCTGTGGGCGGCTACCATCTTGTGCAGCGGATATTCGGCTTTAACTAAAAGAAGGACGGGGCCGAAGCGGCAGATAACTGATATTGATTGAAACTGAGAGAAAAGCCCCGGGCAATCATCCTGTGATTACCCGGAGCTTTTCTGTCTCAAGTCCTATATGAAGGGTATCGTGCATGCCTCCGGATTCTCCGTCCAGATGAACTGCGCATGTACGGCCTGCTGTTATTTTTACATCGGTGCATTTGATAAAGTGAAGCCCTTTCAGGTGAATGTGTTTTCCGAAGAAGGCCATGGGGAGGAAACAGCAGATCTTGCTTTTTGTGACATCACCCACCACGATAAGATTGAGAAGTCCATCGTTCGGCTTTGCATCCGGTATCATCTTCACACCGCCACCCTCATATTTTTGATTCATGACAGCGGCAAAATAGGCTCTGGGAATCTCAAAATGTCTGTTTCCGTCTGCTTCTATAGTCATGGCACATGGCTCATAGAGTATGATCTGCTTCAGGCATATTGCCGCATAGGTCAGATTACCGAGATTTATGGAATTCAGAAAATCTTTGATGGGAGAATTGAGAGCTTCATGACAGATCGCAGCATCAAAGCCGATACCGCTGCTGACCCCGAAGCGTTCGCCCGGTCTGTCTTTCAGAACGCCCAGATCCATTCTCGTATAGCGTTTGGGTGCGAGGACAGCACGGATCGCACGGTCCGGATCAGAGCTGATATGCATTCCTCTGGCAAAATCATTACCGGATCCGCTGGGGATGACACCGAACGTGATAGTACTGAGGTTCGTCAGGCCGCAAAGGATATCGTGTATTGTTCCGTCCCCGCCGATGGCTATGACAGTCGCTTCGGGATCCGTCATGGTGACAGTGCGCGCGATTTCTTTTCCATGTCCGGGAAATCTGGTGGCAAATACCTTATAGTCAATCCCCTGCGCGTTCAGCTTTTCAGAGAGACGGCTCCAAACGCTCCGGCTTCCGAAAGATTGTGAGCTTGGATTGAGAATAAAGTAATACATAGGTGATTCCTCCTTTATGGCCGAATGTAACTTTCTGTCTGAATAGAGTTTACTCCAGTGTGCGCGTCTTTGCAAGAATACGTAAGGGATGACGGGACCCCGTAAAAGATAAAAAATCAAGGGTTCTTAAAAGATATTAAAAGATAATGGAAGAAAAGCTTAAAAGCTGAAGAAATATGTTACTTGTATGAGTGAAATCAATATGCTATACTGGTTACATTATTTAAAAGGAGGATTCTCATCCATGAAGCATGTCAAGAGTCTTAACACAAAGAACCTTCAGAATACGGTGAAGAAGGGTGGCTGCGGAGAGTGCCAGACATCCTGCCAGTCTGCATGCAAGACAAGCTGCACAGTTGGTAATCAGAGCTGCGAGCACAAGTAAAGAGCGCCTTGGCACATTTGCCTGATTTCTTCGAATAGAGTTAAGTCAGAGGTCTGTTAACAGCAGACCTCTTTTAGTGTGAGTACTTAAAAAATCAGAAAGGTAATTATATAAATGCAGATTCACCGATACAAAAGTAACGGTTTCAACATCATTCTGGATGTTCCGAGCAGTTCGGTCCACGTAGCCGATGACCTGTTTTATGATGCGGTAGGTATTCTGGATGAAACGGGAAATGCTGAAGAGACCAGAAAGCAGCTGCTTGATGGCGCGGCAGGCGGGGCTTATGAACTGGAGGACGCCGAACTGGAGATCAGCGAAGCGCTTCAGGAAATTGAAGAGCTGAAAAAACAGGGAGCACTGTTTACGGCGGAACCCTATGCTCCGGCTATTGAGGAATTTGTTAAGCGGCCGACAGTCGTAAAAGCTTTGTGTCTTCACGTTGCCCATGACTGCAACCTTGCCTGTAGGTATTGTTTTGCTGAGGAGGGGGAATATCATGGGAGACGTGCCCTGATGTCTCTTGAGACCGGAAAGAAGGCTCTGGATTTCCTTGTAAGGAATTCAGGTCTGCGTAAAAATCTGGAAGTGGATTTTTTCGGCGGCGAACCGCTCATGAACTGGGAAGTCGTTAAGGAGCTGGTCGCCTATGGGCACGAGCTGGAAGAAAAGGCCAGAGACACATTTGCGCCTAAACATTTCAGATTTACTCTGACGACGAACGGCGTGCTGCTCAATGATGAAATCATGGAGTTCTGCAACAGGGAGATGCACAATGTCGTGCTTTCAATCGATGGAAGAAAAGAAGTCCATGACCGCATGCGGCCGTTTCGTAAGGGAAAGGGAAGTTATGATCTGATACTGCCGAAGATATTGGAATTTGCCCGGCAGCGCAGAGAACTGGGACTTTCCTACTATGTGCGGGGAACCTACACGCACTGGAATCTCGACTTCGCACAGGACGTTCTGCATCTGGCCGATCTGGGGTTCGATCAGATATCCGTTGAGCCGGTCGTTGCCCCTCCGACTGAAGATTACGCGATCCGACCGGAAGACGTTCCCTTCCTCTGCGAACAGTATGACTTCCTTGCACGGGAAATGATTAAGCGTAAAAAAGAAGGTAAAGCTTTTAATTTCTTTCATTTTATGATAGATTTAACGGGTGGTCCCTGCGTCTATAAAAGATTGTCCGGATGCGGTTCCGGAACGGAGTACCTTGCCGTCACTCCGTGGGGCGATTTTTATCCGTGTCATCAGTTCGTCGGGAATGAGCAGTTCCTGCTGGGGAACACGGATACCGGCATTGTCAGGAAAGATATTGTTGACGAATTCAAGAAGGTGAATGTTTATTCCAAGGAAGAGTGCAGCAGCTGTTTCGCGAGATTTTACTGCAGCGGAGGGTGTGCCGCCAATTCCTTTAACTTTACCGGCGGAATCAACGATGTCTATGAAATCGGATGCCGGCTTCAGCGTAAGCGTGTGGAATGCAGTATTATGCTGAAAGCTGCGGAAGCAGCAGAAGAGTAAACTTAAAGAGGTAGAGTAGCATGAAAAAAAGAACAAGCGTAATTGTGCTCATTCTCGCAGTCATCTTTACGATCGTGACCGGCTACACGGCTCTCGTCGGATGGGGTGAGAATGGCAGAGGGTCGATGAAGAATATCCACACCGGCCTTGATCTTTCCGGCGGTGTATCCATTACTTATGAAGCTGATCAGGCTGCACCTTCTGCAGAAGATATGAACGACACGATTGCCAAGCTGCAGAAGCGTGTTGATGAATACTCGACGGAGGCCAATGTTTATCAGGAAGGTGCCAACAGGATCAGTGTTGAGATCCCGGGCGTGACCAACGCCGATGAGATCCTTGAAGATCTCGGAACTCCCGGTTCTCTTTATTTCATCGCCCAGACTGACGCGGACGGAACAGAAAGCTATTCCTATGACAGCTCACAGGGCAGGTATGTCCTGAATGATACAATCGAGAACCTGGAAAAAAGAGGTGCCGTAGTATGCTCGGGTTCAGACGTTGCTTCTGCAGAGGGCGGTATTGATTCCAGCGACCAGTCTCAGAGAAAATATGTCGTATCTCTTTCCTTCACAGATGAGGGAACAAAAAAGTTCGCGGATGCTACGACCAAGGCCTTTGGCAGCGGCGAGACGATCGGTATCTATTATGACGGGGAATTTGTTTCTGTCCCGAAGGTCAACGCGGCAATTACCAACGGCAAGGCGGTTATCGAGGGGATGAGCACGATCGAGGAAGCTCAGCAGCTTGCGTCATTTATCCGCATAGGTGGTCTGAAACTTACATTACAGGAGATTCGTTCAAATGTCGTCGGCGCTCAGCTGGGACAGGAATCTCTTCGCACATCTCTGCTCGGTGGTGCGGTAGGTCTCGGAATCGTCTGTATCATCATGATCGCCATTTATCTCTTACCCGGCGCGATTGCAGCATTTGTACTTATTCTGTACACGGCAATGATCCTGGTACTGCTGAACGCGTTCGATCTGACGCTCACACTGCCGGGTATCGCAGGTATCATCCTTTCTATCGGTATGGCGGTCGATGCCAATGTTATTATTTACGCCCGCATCCGTGAGGAAGTGACAGCCGGAACCCCTCTGCTCGCAGCGATCCGCTCCGGTTTCCACAAGGCTATGTCCGCGATCGTTGACGGAAACGTCACAACACTTATCGCCGCAGCGGTTCTCGGTTATCTGGGATCCGGTACGATCAAAGGCTTCGCTATGACCCTTGCACTCGGCGTTGCGCTTTCCATGTTCACAGCACTGGTCATCTCGAGACTTATTGTTTATGCTGTATATGGTATCGGTATCCGCAATACCGCACTCTGGGCAAGACCGAAGAAAGAATCTAATATTGACTTTATCGGCAGAGCTAAGATCAGTTACGCTATCGCAGCTGTCATACTTGTAGTGGGATTCGGGTCTATGGCGATTCACGCAGCTAAGGGAGAACGTGCCCTCAACTATTCTCTTGAGTTCCTCGGTGGTACAGCTACGACGGTGGATCTCGGAAAGGACTACAGCCTGACGGATCTTGACAATGAAGTGAAGCCGGTCGTCATGGAAGTGACCGGTGACGCAAATGTCAATATGCAGAAGGTAGTCGGAAGCAATCAGGTCATCATCAAAACAAGAACGTTGGATGTACAGGAGCGTATTGAACTGACGGATAAGCTGGAAGAGAATTTTAAAGTTGATTCCGACAGCGTGACCACAGAAAATATCTCGGCTACAGTCGGTCAGGAAATGAGAAGAGATGCGATTCTTGCAGTCATTATCGCCGTTGTTCTCATGCTTCTCTACATCTTCATTCGATTCAGGGATATTCGATTCGCTACATCAGCAGTCCTTGCTCTGATTCACGATGTCCTGATCACACTGACAGCATATGCGTTACTCAGAATATCCGTAGGTAATTCCTTCATTGCAGTAATGCTTACGATCCTGGGTTATTCCATTAACTCTACGATTGTTATCTTTGACCGTATCCGTGAGAAGCTGCCGAGTCTTACAAAGCCCGAGAAGCTCAAAGATCTGGTCAACGAGGCGGTCAACCAGACACTTACTCGAAGCATTTATACAAATATAACAACACTTGCTTCGATTCTGGTACTGTATATCGTCGGCGTCGCTTCCATCAAGGAATTTACCCTTCCGATGATGGTGGGTATTGTTGCAGGTACTTACTCATCCGTATTCCTGACAGGTGTTCTCTGGTTCTACATGAGAACGAAGATCGGTAAGACGGCCGAGGAATATAAGGCTGCGGAAGTGAAGGCGGAAAGAGAAATCGTGAAGGCTGAGGCTGAGGCCAGGGGCGAAGGCGTAAGGAGTAAGACGAATCCGAACGTTATTCGTAAAAAGAAGAAAAAGTAAAGGAATGTCCCTCTAATAGGGATTTGGACTCGGGAAGGTCGATTTATATCCTCGGGAAGCTGCTTCGTCATGCTTCCTTCCGGATATAAATCGGCCTTCTTACGGATAAGGAGATGATTCCGGGACAGGATAAAAAAGTTATCCTCAGGAAAAAGGCGGTTCGTTTATGGAAAAATGGGTGGTAACAGCCAAGAAAGCAGATTTTAATGAGATCGCACGAAAATTCAATATAGATCCTGTCATTGCCAGGATCATAAGGAACAGGGATGTCATCGGTGAGGATGCCATCCGCATGTTCCTGCACGGCAGCATCGAGGATCTCCATGATCCCATGCTTTTTAAGGATATGGAAAAAGCTGTGCGTATTCTGAAGGGGAAAATTGCGTCAGGTAAGCGCATCAGGATCATCGGAGATTATGACATTGACGGTATCATGTCATCTTTTATTCTGAAGACCGGGTTCAGAGAGCTCGGTGCGGATGTCGACATTAAGATTCCTGACCGTATCATGGACGGATACGGGATCAATGAGAACCTGATCCGAAAGGCGGCTGAGGACGGGATTGATACGATCGTGACATGTGACAACGGGATCTCCGCAGGAGAACAGATCCGACTGGCAAAAGAGCTGGGTCTCACTGTTATCGTGACGGACCATCACGAAGTCATGAATGTTCCGGATGCCGCGGATGCTGTCATTGATCAGAAACAGAAAGATTGTCCTTATCCGTATAAAGAACTGTGCGGTGCTGCTGTCGCATGGAAGCTGGTCCTTGCCCTGGGCGGAGACCGGCAGAAAAAACTGCTGCAGTATGTCGCCTTCGCCACTGTCGGGGACGTAGTGGATCTGACAGGGGAGAACAGGATCATCGTTAAAGAGGGCTTAAAGCAGCTGAGACGCACGGAAAATGCAGGTCTTTCGGCTCTTGCCGAAGCCTGCCGTCTGGACCTTGAAACGGTAGATACCTATCATATAGGCTTTATTCTCGGTCCCTGTATGAATGCAAGCGGCAGACTGGATACTGCATTGAGGGCATGTTCTCTGCTCGAGGAGAAAGATCCGGTCAGAGCGGCCGGTATGGCGATGGAACTGAAAGAGCTCAATGACAGCCGCAAGGCGATGACGGAAAAGGGTGTTGAGGAAGCTCTTGCCATAGTGGAGGAAAGTGATATCCGGAAAGATAAGGTATTTGTGATTTTTCTCCCGGAGATACATGAGTCCCTTGCAGGAATTGTTGCGGGAAGGGTGAGAGAGAAGTATAACCATCCGGTATTTGTTCTGACAAGAAGCGAGGAAGGTGTCAAGGGATCGGGAAGATCGATTGAAGCCTACAGAATGTTCGACGGTCTGGTGGGTGTAGCGCATCTGTTGAAAAAATTCGGCGGGCATCCTATGGCAGCGGGTCTTTCGCTCGATGAGGAGAATATCGGGGAATTTCGCAGGCAGATCAATGAGCAATGTATGCTGGAGCCTGAGGACTTTGTCTGTAAGGTCGTGATCGATGTACCGATGCCGCTTAGATATGTGACAGAGGATCTTGTACACCAGCTGGATCTTCTGGCTCCGTTCGGAAAAGCCAATCCGAGACCGGTATTTGCCCAGAAGGGTGTTGTGTGCACGAATCCCAGGATTTTCGGAGCGAATCGCAATGTATTGAAGACAAGACTTCGCGTTCAGGGTGAAGGGGTGCAGGGGATGATCATGGTCGACGGAATCGCTTTCCGGAATGCGGAGGAGCTCATGGAGAGAATTGAGACCGGAGAACCTCTCTCCGTTGTCTATTATCCTCAGATCAATGAGTACATGGGGAGAAAGAGCGTACAGATCGTAATTACAAGATTTGTATGACTCTGCCTAAAATGATTATTTCTTATTTTTCATTGAATCAAATATAGGAATGATGTTATAATTAGACTTAATATTTCTTTAATAAATTTTGTTGAAAAACCCATATTTATTTAGTGCATAAGGATAAAATTGTAACAGCGGGAGGAAATTATAATGGTCAGAGAAAAGCTTGAAGATTATGTTAGAACGATTCCGGATTTTCCGGAGCCGGGAATTATGTTCAGAGACATTACGACAATTCTTTCCGATGCAGACGGTCTCAAACTGGCAATCGATGAAATGGAGAAAACGCTGGACGGAATTGATTTTGATGTGATAGCCGGCGCTGAATCCCGTGGTTTTATTTTTGGCGCAGCTCTTGCTTATAATATGCATAAACCCTTTGTTCTGATCAGGAAAAAGGGAAAACTTCCCTGTGAAACCGTAGAGCAGTCCTATGATCTTGAGTATGGTAAGGCAACGATCGAGATCCATAAGGATGCAATTGAACCGGGTCAGAAGGTCGTCATTGTCGATGACCTCATCGCTACGGGCGGAACCGTAGAAGCAGCGGCTCAGCTTATCGAAAAACTCGGCGGAGAAGTTGTCAGAATGGTATTCCTTATGGAGCTGGCAGGTCTTAAAGGTCGTGAGAAACTTGCGAAGTATGATGTCGTAAGTGTCATTTCCTACGAAGGCAAGTAACGCTTAATATGTTTACTGTTTCAGCCAGACGTCCCGTAAGGGATGTCTGGCTGTCTATTCTTTGTGAGGTGTCTATAGGGAAGGAATCAGGATGAGGCAGTGACGATATGGGGTGCACGGACTGTCTTTAAATGATTGGCATCTGGAAAGTGACGGGGGAAGCATGGTACAGGAGAGAGGAAGAGAGGGCATAAGGAGAGGCGGACAGCGTTATCTTCTGACAAAGACCGAGCAGGAACTTCATAATCCGAAAGATTTTACAAGTCCGGATGAACTGTACGGGCTGCTTGTGCGCAGCGTCCTGAAGTATCATCCGTCTGATGACCTTTCCATGATTGAAAAAGCATATCAGATCGCGTTCAATGCCCATAAAAATCAGAACAGAAAATCCGGCGAGCCGTATATTATTCATCCCTTATGTGTCGCCCTGATCCTTGCGGATCTTGAATTGGATAAGGAGACGATCACGGCGGGACTTCTTCACGATGTCGTGGAAGACACGGCGATGACCAATGAGGATATCAGGCGGGAATTTAACCCGGAAGTGGAACTGCTGGTGGACGGCGTTACAAAACTAGGCCAGATCGGCTACAATACAGATAAGGTGGAAGTTCAGGCTGAGAATCTTAGAAAAATGTTCCTGGCCATGGCCAAGGATATTCGGGTCATCCTGATCAAACTGGCTGACCGCCTTCACAATATGCGTACTTTGCAGTACATGAGACCTGAGAAGCAGAAGGAAAAAGCCCGGGAGACGATGGACATTTATTCACCGATCGCCGGCAGGCTCGGTATTGCCCGCATCAAGACGGAGATGGATGATCTTGCTCTGCGCTATCTCGAACCTTCCATTTACTTCAGTCTGGTCCAGCAGGTCGATGCCAGAAAAACGCAGAGGGAGGCATTTGTTGACGGAATTGTACAGGAAGTATGGAAAAAGGTCGAAGATGCCGGCATCAAGGCGGAAGTAAAAGGCAGGGTCAAGCATTTCTTCTCTATCTACAAAAAAATGGTCAATCAGGATAAGACGATTGATGAGATCTATGACCTTTTTGCGGTAAGGATCATCGTGAATTCGGTACCGGAATGCTATGCTTCCCTGGGACTTATTCATGATATGTACACGCCTGTGCCGGGCAGATTCAAAGACTATATCGCGATGCCGAAAGAGAACATGTATCAGTCTCTGCATTCTACGCTGATCGGGCCCGGAGGAACACCGTTCGAGATACAGATACGTACTTTTGAAATGCACAGAACGGCTGAATACGGTATTGCGGCCCACTGGAAATATAAGGAAGTATCCAACGGCCGGCAGGTCACGGGCAATCAGGAGGAAGAGAAACTTTCCTGGCTGCGGCAGATTCTTGAATGGCAGCAGGATATGTCTGATAACCGTGAATTTATGTCCCTGCTTAAATCCGATCTGGATCTCTTTAATGAGAATGTCTACTGTTTCTCTCCGGCAGGTGATGTGAAGTCGCTGCCTAACGGATCATGTACAGTGGATTTTGCCTACAGTGTTCATTCCGCAGTCGGCAACAAAATGGTCGGTGCCAGGGTCAACGGGAAACTGGTCCCGATCGAATATGTTCTTCAGAACGGTGACCGGGTCGAGATCATTACATCTCAGAATGCGCGCGGACCCAGCAGAGACTGGCTTAAAATCGTAAAAAGTACGCAGGCCAAGAACAAGATCAACCAGTGGTTCCGGCACGAACTCAAGTCAGAGAATATTGAGAGAGGCAAGGATCTTGTGGCCCAGTGCGCAAAGCAGAAAGGGTACCAGATCTCGGACCTCATGAAAACAGAGTATATGGAAGGCGTTATGCGTAAATACGGCTTCCGTGACTGGAACTCTGTGCTGGCTGCCGTAGGTCATGGCGGACTGAAAGAAGGTCAGGTCGTCAATAAGATGATCGACCTTCATGAGAAGGAAAAGAAGAAAAAAATCACGGATGAGGAAGTCATCGTTGCCGCATCGCAGAATAAGGAGAAACTTCCTCTGGTCCGTAAGGAAGGAAAGGGCGGCATCGTCGTTCAGGGTCTTAATGATCTGGCAGTCCACTTCGCAAAATGCTGCAATCCGATACCGGGGGATGAAATTGCGGGATTTGTTACCAGAGGAAGAGGCGTGACGATTCATCGAACGGACTGCGTCAATATTATGAATATGAGCGATGAAGACCGGGCAAGGCTTGTTGAGGCCGAGTGGCTGCTGCCCGAAGATGAGAAAAATGCTTCCCTGTATGCGGCGGAGGTCGTCATCTATGCTCAGAATCGAACAGGTCTCCTGGTCGATATATCAAGGACACTGACCGAACGCAAGATAGATATCGGGCAGATGTCTGTCCGCACGAATAAGCAGGGCATGGCTACCTGTGAGATGAGCTTCAGTGTTCATTCAAAGGAGGAGCTCAGCGTACTGATCCGTGAGCTCCGAAAGATTCAGAATGTGGTCGACGTGACCAGAAAGACAGGTTGATAATGAAAGTATATGTCTGTGTTGTCGGGGAACTGATGACCAATTGCTATATTCTTGAGAATGAGGAGACGAAGGAAGTACTGATCGTTGATCCGGGCGATGATGCTCCGGGCATCGTTGAGTCGATCGAGGCCAGGGGAGAAAAACCTGTTGCGATCCTTCTGACACATGCCCATTCCGATCATATACTGGCAGTACCCGAGCTTCGGGCGAAATATGATATTCCGGTCTATATCGGTGAGATCGAAACGGCACTTCTGGAGGACGGAACCAGGAACAATCCGTTTGGCTCCTCCGAGGGCATGAAGGCGGACCGTACTGTAAAAGAAGGTGATGTGCTGACCCTTGCGGGTCTGACGTTTAAAGTGATCCATACTCCCGGCCATACGGCGGGAAGTGTATGCTATTACTTTGAGAAAGAAAAAATCCTGGCTGCCGGGGATACTCTGTTCTATCAAAGCTACGGAAGAACGGATCTGCCCACAGGTTCAGATAAAGCAATGTTCTTCACGCTCAGGAGGCTCCTTAGTGAACTGCCCGGGGATGTAGAGGTACTTCCGGGGCATGGCAGAGGGACGACGATCGGGTATGAGAAGAAAGTGAAGAAGTTTATATGAATATCGGCATACAACTGGACCGGGAAGAATTTCTATATGATATTCACTCGTTGGTCAAAAGTTTTTTTCCGGATGATAATGTCAGTATTTACACGGACGGTGACACAGCCAGATGTGAAGCCGCCCGCGATCTTTTGCTGCAGATCCGTATTCCGGATTTTGAAGACCGCAAGGCAGCGAAAGACTCTTTGAAAAGAGAAATTTATCAAATGCTCAGGGACTATACAGGAAGAGATCTCCCCTGGGGGACTCTCTCGGGGATCCGGCCGACAAAGATCCCGATGAAAATGCTTGAGGAAGGCCTTCCTGAGGATGAAATCAAAAGGCAGATGCAGGCGGTATATCTTTCATCCGACGAAAAGACAGATCTTGCCATAAAGGTGGCCCGCAATGAGAGAAGGATTCTTTCCGGGGTTCCTTTCGGACCCGGAACGTTCAGTCTTTACCTGCATGTTCCGTTCTGTCCCTCCATATGCCTCTACTGCACATTCAGTGCCTGTCCTGTCCGTCTCTGGGAATCACGTATGGACGAGTATCTGGACGCGATTGAACTGGAGATGGCATGCGGCCGTCCGCTGGGCCAGCTTGCCGATAATGAAAAAATGCCGGAGTATGAGATGGACAGGAACAGGAGTCCTGTCACTTTCTATGTCGGAGGCGGAACACCGACCAGTCTCTCTGCGTCTCAGCTGGACAGACTTCTGACAGATGCCGGTAAGTATTATGACCTTTCAGCGTGTGTCGAGAGAACAGTAGAAGCGGGCCGTCCCGATTCGATCACTCCGGAGAAACTATCCGTTCTTCGGGCGCACGGGATTGACAGAATATCCGTGAATCCACAGACGATGAATCAGAAGACGCTGGATCTGATCGGAAGACATCACACGGTGGAGGACACGGTAAAAGCCTTTTATATGGCAAGAGAAGCCGGTTTTAATAATATCAACATGGACATTATTCTGGGCCTGCCGGGCGAGGAGGCGGAAGATGTCCGCAATACGTTAAGACAGATTGAAGAACTGGGACCGGACAGTCTGACAGTACATTCGCTTGCGGTAAAGCGGGCCTCGAGACTTACAAAAACGCTTCGCGAGGAATATCAGGCTGGAAAAATAGATGACTACAGCCGGTATGAGGGCCTTACATTTGTAAATTCCGGAGAAATCATCGGAGCAGCTTATGAGTCCGCAGCAAGAATGGGCATGGAGCCTTACTATCTTTACAGGCAGAAGAATATGAAGGGCGGACTGGAGAATACAGGGTTTTCAAAACCCGGAAAAGAATGTCTTTACAATATTCTGATTATGGAAGAAAAGCAGGAAATACGGGCTTTTGGTGCAGCCGCATCGACCAAGACCGTGTCCTCTGACGGAAGGATCGAGAGGATCATCAACCCGAAAGATGTGAAGACATATCTGGAGCGAGTGGCATTAAAAAAGAGTACCCTTGAAAAAGGGGACAGTGAATGATAATATTTACGTTTGGGTAATTATGTATGGGGAAAATTGTTGATTATAATCTTGCAGAGGAAATATCGCACGGCATTTATGTGAGCCGTCTTGCGCGGGAAGTAGCCCGGACTCTCGGCCACGATGAGGAAATGCAGTACGATATGGCTCTTGCGGGAATGCTGCATGATATAGGAAAGCTGCGGCTCGCGAATTACATATACGGAGAGGAATCCCCGGAGTCGACACTTGTCATCGAGGAGATGAAATATGTGCGCATGCATTCACTTCTGTCCTATGACATTGTCGTTGAGAGAGGATACAATGAACGTATCTGCAATACGATCCTGTATCATCATGAGAATATTGACGGATCCGGCTATCCGGAGAACCTTGTCGGAGAACAGATCCCGGAAGGATCCAGGATCATACGCGTGTGTGATGTCTTTGCGGCTCTTACCACGGACCGTCCATACCGAAAAAGTTTCAGTAAGGAAGAAGCACTTGCGCTGATGATCGAGGAAATCAACAATTTTGACATGCGTGTTTTTCTGGCTTTCGAGAGAGTCGTTCACCAGTGCGGAACGAGCTTCAAGACGGAGCTTCCGGATGTTGATGATATTCTGCTGGGAAATCTGACCGGAGTTGAGAAGATACTCCGCGGGAAAAGAATTGTGAGTGATGCACATGCGGACGATATGAGCGGAACGATTGAGTAAGAAATCAGGATGAAAGGAAAATAGTATGGCACTCAAGAAAAAACCTGTAAACGGAATGAAAGATATTTTGCCGGCGGAAATGTCTGTGCGCATGTATGTGATCGGTCTTATCAGGCAGACCTACGCTGAATTCGGTTTTTCTTCCATTGAGACACCGGCTGTTGAGCATATCGGCAATCTTCTTTCCAAGCAGGGCGGTGAGAATGAAAAACTGATCTTTAAGATTTTAAAGCGTGGTGAGAAACTGGATCTATCCGGTCCTACAACGGAAGACGCGGTGACGGACAGCGGACTTCGCTATGATCTCACCCTTCCTCTGTCCAGGTATTATGCAAATCACGCAAATGAACTTCCGTCTCCTTTCAAAGCCCTGCAGATCGGCAGTGTGTGGCGTGCGGACCGTCCGCAGAGAGGAAGATATCGCCAGTTCACGCAGTGTGACATCGATATCCTCGGAGATCCGTCATATCTCGCAGAGATCGAACTGATCCTGGCCACGACGACGGTCATCGGAAGACTTGATTTCCACAATTTCACGATCCGTATCAATGACAGAAAAATCCTGAAGAATATGGCGGCAAAGGCAGGATTTGCAGAAGCCGACTACGATAAGGTATTTATTATTCTTGACAAGATGGATAAGATCGGTCTTGACGGTGTCAGAGAAGAACTTCTGGAAGATTATCCGGAGGAAGTCGTCAGGGCTTATCTGGAACAGTTCGATGAGAGTATTGATCCGGCAAATCTCATGGGAGATTCCCCGCTTCCGCAGATCATCTCAACGGTCGAAGCAGCTAAGACAGCTGATTTCAAAATAAAATTCGATCCGACGCTGGTACGCGGTATGAGTTATTATACCGGTCCGATTTTTGAGATCGCCATGGATGAATATGGCGGATCCGTCGGCGGCGGCGGACGATATGATGAGATGATCGGCAAGTTCACGGGACAGCAGACACCGGCTGTCGGTTTCTCCATAGGTTTTGAACGTATCGTTATGCTTCTGCTCGAGAGAGGCTTCACGGTACCGGATGCAAGAGAGAAAATTGCTTTCCTTGTGGAGAAAAAGATGCCTGCCGAAAAAATGACAGAGTTGTTCATTGAGGCGCAGAGAGAGCGTGAGAACGGCAAGTCCGTTGCGATATCGATCATGAAGAAGAACAAGAAATTTCAGAAGGATCAGCTGGCTGCGGAAGGCTATACAGAGATCCGGGAATTTTTTGCCAGATAATACTGCAGGACACTGATTTAATCTCTGACGCAGAATACTCGTGACTTAAGTCGTGAGATGAATGCGCAAAATGAAACTTGTCTCTGACATGGGATACAGACCCGCGTCAGAGATTAAAAGCCTCCGGCGGATCGCAGCCGCGCATTAAGGAAGGTGCTTCGCACCATGCGCGGCGCGGCAGAAACGCCGAGGCGTTCTTGATTACATTTGGAGGAAATTATGGCAGAATCAATAAGCGGACTTCGTCGCACCTGCCTTTGCGCGGAAGTCACGGAAGAAATGATCGGGCAGAAGGTCACACTGATGGGATGGGTCGCCAAGTGCAGAAATAAAGGCGGCATCGTATTCGTTGATATGCGCGATCGCAGCGGTATCGTTCAGGTCATTTACGAAGGAAATGAAAAAGCCGGAACATTGCGAAGTGAGTTCTGTATTGCCGCGACAGGTGTTGTTCGCAGGAGAGAAGGCGCTTTTAATACGAACCTTAAGACAGGCAGTCTTGAAATAGAGGGCACAGACCTTCGGATCCTCAGTTCTTCGGAGACGCCCCCGTTCCATGTTCTGGACGGGATCGACACACGTGAGGACCTTCGCCTTCGCTACAGGTATCTGGATCTCAGGAGACCTGAGCTGCAGAAAAAAATAATTTTCCGCTCCCGTCTTGTTTCCTGTATCAGGGAATTTATGGACAGTCAGGGTTTTCTGGATATAGAGACGCCTGATCTGATCGGAAGCACTCCGGAAGGAGCCAGAGACTATCTTGTACCCAGCCGCGTACATCCGGGCTGTTTCTATGCCCTTCCGCAGAGTCCGCAGCTGTTCAAGCAGCTCCTTATGTGCTCCGGATTTGACCGGTATTACCAGGTAGCCAGATGCTTCCGCGATGAGGATCTTCGTGCCGATCGTCAGCCGGAATTCACTCAGATCGATATGGAACTTTCCTTCGTGGATCAGGATGACGTCATGGATGTCAATACACGTCTTTTAGGATACGTTCTTGCTCGTCTGCCGGAAGTTTACAGCCGGCTCGGGTTCCCGCAGGAACTTTCTGACGCCGCGAAGACCGCTGCTGAAAAAATAGCTGCTGAAGGCATTGCCAAAATGCCATGGAAGCAGGCTATGGATCTGTATGGTTCGGATAAGCCGGACCTTCGTTTCGGTATGGAAATCATTGATGTCACGGATGTGGTGCGCGGATGCGGCTTTGGTGTGTTCACCGGCGCGATTGCAGACGGAGGAATGGTCAGAGGACTCAATGTAAAAGGTCAGGGCGGTATGCCTAGAAAGAAGATTGACAAGCTCGTGGAAGTCGCAAAGACCTACGGTGCGAAAGGTCTGGCCTATATTGCTGTTTCCGATGACGGAAAAATCAAGTCTTCCTTTGCCAAGTTCATGACAGAAGATGAGATGAAAGTGCTTATAGAGAAGATGGGCGGAGAAAACGGTGACCTTCTCGTATTTGCAGCAGATCGCTTTAAGGTCGTGTGCGCCGCTCTCGGTGCAGTGCGTCTGTATCTGGGCGACTTGCTTGGTCTCTATGATAAAAATGAGCTCTGCTTCGTATGGATCACGGAGTTCCCGCTCCTTGAGTGGTCGGATGAGGAGAATCGTTTTATGGCGATGCATCATCCGTTCACAATGCCGAATCTTTCCGATTTCGAGCATGTAGATGAAGATCCGGGCAGTGTTCGCGCCGAAGCGTATGATATCGTTCTGAACGGATGTGAACTTGGCGGCGGGTCTGTCAGAATTCATATGGATGATGTGCAGGAGAAAATGCTCGAGGTTCTCGGATTCTCGAAGGAAAGGGCAGAAGAACAGTTCGGTTTCCTGCTTCGGGCTTTCAAGTACGGAGTACCGCCACACGCAGGACTGGCTTACGGCCTTGACCGTATGGCCATGCTTCTGACCGGCTCAGACTCGATCAGAGACGTAATCGCGTTCCCAAAGGTCAAGGACGCTTCGGATCTTATGATCGACGCTCCCGCAGCTGTGGAGGAGAAGCAGCTGAAGGAGCTTTCCATTGCAATCAAAATAGAGGATAAGGAAGAGCAGTAAATACTGAGAGCATCATTAGGGAGGCGCATGCGGCATTGAGAAAACTGTCG
>DMAZ01000049.1 GCA_003446335.1 Lachnospiraceae bacterium
GGGTAATTTTCAGAGAGCGCTGTAATCTGAAGAGAAGGCTGAATGTGAGGTTTAAGATGTCGAAATATGAACTTGTGAAAGGCCGTCCCGCGACAGATGAGGGACGTACCGATAAAGAAATCAGGTGTTATAATACGCTCGATTCTCTTGGAATCGAATACTGGCGCACAGACCATCCGGATGCGGAAGCCTATACGATGGAAGCCTGCAGGGAAATAGACGCAGTCCTTGGTGCCACGGTCTGCAAGAATCTGTTCCTGACCAATCGACAGCACACGAATTTTTATCTGCTTCTTATGCCGGGTGATAAAGTCTTCAAGACAAAGGAGATCACTTCCCAGATCGGCAGTGCGAGATTGTCTTTCGGTTCTTCGGAAGAGATGGAGGAAATGCTGGACTGTGCTCCGGGTTCTTCCAGCATTCTGGGGCTCATGAACGATAAAGAGCATCGGGTACGGCTGCTGGTGGATGAGGATGTCCTGCAGGGTGAATTTCTCGGTTGTCATCCCTGCATCAATACATCCAGCCTGAAGATCCGCACAGCGGATGTGTTCGGCAAATTCCGGGAATACACCGGGCACGATATGACGGTAGTGACATTGCGGGGAATCTGAGATATGACAGCACGAGACGGCAGAAATACAGACACCGGAACCGGACAGGATCGCCGTATACAGATACTGGCCAATGAGAAACCATACAAGGCAGTCCTGAAGATGGGACTCCCTGTGGCTTTCGGCATGCTCTTTATGGTGGCTTACAACCTTGTGGATACGTATTTTATCGGAATGCTTCATGATGATTTTCAGCTGGCAGCGGCCAATCTGGCGTATCCGGTCCTGATGGTGATGATCGCCGTCTCGGGCATAGTCGGAAACGGGGGAGCTTCCTATATTGCCAGATGCATGGGTGCGGGGATGCAGGAGGAGGCGGACCGGACGCTGGTCCTCGGCTTTGAGATGATTCTCGGGATGAGTCTCCTGCTTACATTGGCCGGGGTATTTGCCCTGGATCCTATCGTGAAAGTGCTTGGCGCAAGGGAGGAGACATTTCTTTATACAAAGGAATATACCGGTGTCCTTCTGATCGGATCTTTTTTTACGATGGGAAATTATGCCTTCGGGCAGCTTTTAAGGAGCGAAGGATCGGTCATGTATGCCACGATCTCCATGATAGCGGGATGTGTGGCAAATATCATTCTGGATCCGATTTTCATATTCACGTTCGGCATGGAAATTCGCGGAGCCGCAATTGCGACGGTGATCGGAAATGTTTTGAGCACGATGATCTGCCTGTGGGTATATGCCGCCGGAAAGAGTCTTCTTGGACTTTCCCCGAAATATATCGGGTTTTCTCTTCGCATTTTCCGGGAGATCATGCTTGTCGGAATTCCCCACACGCTCGAACAATTCCTGTCAACAGCCTCCATTCTGGTCCTGAATAATCTGGCTGCGTCTTACGGAGGACTTTATGTCGCCGCCATGGGCATATCCAGTAAGATTATGAGTTTCGGCAATTATCTGTACCAGGGGATCGCTGCAGGCTGTCAGCCTTTGATGGGCTATAATTACGGTGCCGGGAACTATCGGCGGATGCGGGAACTGATCCGGGCAGCGGTCATCATCACCACGGGGATTGAGCTCTGCGTGATGACGGTTTACGGAATTACGGCTCCGGTCCTGGCAGGACTTTTCAGTGAGAATGAGACCGTCATAACGATAGCCGCTGTGACACTGCGCTCATTCATGCTTATTCTGCCGTTCGTCGGCACGACTTCCATCGTGAGAAATGTATATAATGCGATCGGCATGCCGATGTATGCGTTCACTATTACGATCGTACGGCAGCTGGTGCTCTACATCCCGTTCCTCCTGATCCTTAACAGACTGTTCGCCTACAACGGACTCATTCATGCCCAGCCGGCGGAGGAGATCCTGTGTGCGGTATTCTCCGTATTTCTTCTCGAAAGGTCGCTTCACAGGATGGATGAAAAGCGGGAAAAAACAGGTAAACTTTAAGTCAGAAAGGAGGAATTCTCATGGCCAGTATTTTGGATTATGTCGAGTGGAGAGGGGACCTGACTTTCAAGGAAAGGGAATTCAATGACGTAGATAACCTGATACTTGCGGAACTGGCCTATACGGACCTTCTGGGTGTTCTTGAGAACGGAGGGCTCGAAGATACTATTACGATCACGGAGGCCTATAAGAAATATAAGGACCTTGGAAAAGATCAGTCTTATCTTATGTGCAACCCTGAACCGCTGCTCGAAAAATGTGCCGGGACAGTCCGATTCGGATCTGTCAGGATCAGGGACTATATCGATATGAAAAATCAGGGGGCCCAGTTCCAGTTCGCCGCCATGACATTTGTTCTGGATGACGGATCGCTTTATGTTGCGTTCAGAGGTACAGACGATTCCCTTGCAGGGTGGAGAGAAGATCTTAATTTCTCCTATATGGAAGCGACTCCGGCTCAGCTGTCCGCTGTGGAGTATCTTAATCTGGAGCTGACGAAAATCAGCAGAAACAGGAAAGACGGGATTCTTTTTCCGAACAGCGGGGAGAATCATGACAGCCGGGATGAGGGACTGCCTCCGGTCAGAGTCGGGGGTCACTCGAAAGGCGGAAATCTTGCTATTTATGCATCTGCTTTCTGTGAGAATGCAGAACGGATCGTCACTGTTTATTCCAATGACGGTCCCGGATTCAATGAGACGATCGTGGGTCACTCCGATTATCAGAAAGTTCTCGAGAAGACCAGCCTGATCATTCCGGAAGGATCCCTGATCGGTGTTATGCTCTACAATAAAGACGAAAAGCAGATCGTAAAAAGTACCGCGAAAGGCGGGACGAAGCAGCATAATCCTTATAGCTGGGTCGTAAACGCAACAGGATTTGAGCAGGCTGAAAAACAGACATCCATGAGCCTTATGCTGGACCGTACGCTTGATGAGTGGACGATGAGACTTGATAATGAACAGAAGAAGAATTTTATCGACATTCTGTTCGATACACTCGAGTCATCCGGTGCTAAAACGTTCACCGAAATATATGCAGACAAATGGAATTATTATAACGCGATCAGAAAGGCCGTCGTAAAGCTGGCACCGGAACAGCTCAGTGTTCTGTTCGACGTTGCGGGACAATTCCTGGCGGCCGGCAAGGAAGTGATCATGGAGGACAGAAAATCCGGCGATGTAAAACACGATCCGGATACAGACCAGTGAAAAAAGACAGACTTTTGAACTGTACCAAAAGGGGCTGCCGCACCAGGTAATGTCATCACTATATATAGCAGATATTTGCAAATGCCGTCTGCTGAATATAGTGGCGTCAAGCCTTGGTGCGGCAGCCCTTCTTAAATCAGTTTACCCTGCTCATTGTGAAATGACAGTCATATTCATAATATGCGATCGGAGGAGCGGCTATTTTATTGTCTGGAAACCGACTCCCTCGTATTTCCATCCTGCTTTCTTCAGAGTATCCCGTTCACCGGCGGATGCCGTGAAGAAATGCTGTCCGTTATTCGGGTTATAAAGTCTGTAGACCGGTTTCTTATCTGCACTTGTGGCTGCGTAGAAAGCGATTCCTTCCTGTACCCAGCCCTGTCCGACCAGCGCTTTTCTTTCGGTAGCGGAAGAGGTATACATGTGATTTCCGCTCGTCCTGTTGTAGAAGCGGTAGACCGGTATGGAAGATTTCACAGGCGCGTTCCAGGCAACCCCCTCATATACCCATCCGTGAAGAAGGAGCTTATTCTTCTCACCTACACTGGTTGTGAAAAGATGATCTCCGTTGCCTTTCTTATTGTAGAGACGATAGACCGGAACACCCTTCAGCACTTTGACTGTACAGGTGGCCGTCTTTTTGCCGTCTGCCGTCTGGACCGTCACTTTCACGGTTCCTGCTGCCTTCGCGGTCACTTTTCCGTTTTTGTCGACCGTCGCGATCTTGGTGTTGGAACTCTTCCAGGTCACCTTCTTATTATCCGCGTTGGACGGGCTTACCGTCGCCTTGAGCTGTCCTGTCTGGCCGACATAAAGGGTCAGATTGGATTTGTCCAGTTTCACGCTCTTTACATTTACTGTTTTTTTCGCAATCGACCAGGTGATCGTCTTTGTCGTCCTTGTTCCGTCTTCCCACACATACCATTCCGGATCGACCAGCTCGAGGACAGCCTTATACGTGCCGGCTGCTGTTTTCTTATTATCTTTGATCGTATAGCTGCCATCCGGGCTTGCCGGAACGCCGGTCTGCGCTTTGCCGTTGTAGATAAGTCCTTTTACGGCTTTCGGTATTTTTACCGTGATGGTATCCTGAATCGGCGTTTTCGGATTCTTATCAACTTCTGTAGCACGAAGCACATAAGAGGTGGCATCTCCGTCCAGAGAATTGAGGCCGAATCCGTAGAGAACGCCCTTATAAACAGTCACGACCGGGAGATAGGTAATGGTATGAGACAGTCTCTTATTAATGTTCTCAGGTGCTCCGTTCAGTGTCCAGGTATCACCGTCCGCAACGGAAAATCCGGTAGGGTCTTTTTCTGCCTCGGAACCGTTTCCTTTCATATAGGCGCCTACAAGGTATACATTCCTGTCGGATGCTCCGATGGCTCCGTAAAGTCTGTTGTAGCTGGGCGCCTTGTAGTCTCCGAGATTTATCTCTCTGGATGTGTCTCTCTTCAGTGTACTGCCGCTTTGTGTATAACACAGCAAAGTGCCGGATTCGACAGTGAAAGCATCAGTTTTTTCGTCATAGATGGTTCCGCCGTAAATATAAAGCGTATTGTCAAGGACAGCTGCGTTCGGCTCAGCGCATATATCCGGAAGAGATTCGATTACGATCAGCTTGTTATTCGGCATGTCTATTTTTCTGATCGTATTGCCGTACTCTTTTGAATAACCGCCTACATAGAGGAGATTGTTCTTATAATTAACGAGTGTGGAGCCGTCTGCTCCGCAGCCGGTCGTCTCGAGCCATTTTCCCGTAGCCGGTACATATCTGATCAGATGGGCAGCGTTTTTCTCATCGATACCGCTGAGGAAGATGCATCCTTCAAATGCGGTCATACTGCAGAATGAAAGACCGTTGAACGGTATGTCATCGACCAATTCCCAGCTGTCTTTCTTTATAGAATAGCGGATGAGTTTTTCACAGAAATTGGAATTTGTGTATAACTTGGCTACAGTAACATAAATGTAATCGTCCAATGCGGAAGCCTGAACCAGCATCTCATTGACCGTGACAAGGTCAGAAGGAATATCTGCAAGTGTCTTCTCGTAAAGAGGTAGAGCAGAATCTTTAATTCCTGCGGAAGAGGGCACTGTAATACTGAAAGCTCCGCAGGACGAAAGACCTGCAGCGGTGGTCACGGTAATTTTCTGAAGACCGGAAGCCATGCTGTCCGGGCACTTTACGGTAATGGAGTTGTCGCTCCAATTTGTAATTTCAAGCTCGGTCCCCGCCAGAGCAACGCGGCTTGCATTTCCGCGGGACGCGAAGTGATAGCCGGTAAGCGTTAATGAACGATCAGCGGCATTTAATACTGCCGTGTTTATGACCGGAAGCATCATGTCACCGGATACGGAAAGATCCAGTACGCCGCCGGATGTACAGAACCGGGAAAGAGAGTCTTTTTTGCGGACCTGTGACTTGAGATTGGCTGTGATATCTTCGGCTGTCTCCTTCGATACGCTCCTGCCTTTATACTGGATCATAGCGGCTCCCGCAACTGCCGGGGCAGCCATGGATGTGCCGTCCATAAAAGTATACAGCGTTGAAGGCGTATTATAGGCTGCGGAACCCAGCGCGGGATTATCGATATAGATGTATTGACCTGCCTTGAGAGAACCGCCTTCTTTCGCGAAAATGTCAATATACACAGGCGCATAGTATCTGCCGCCGAATTCAAGTTTGACATCATCCTTATCCAGACCTGTAACAGAACAGTTGATCCAGTCACTGGCGGCATCTTCCGGAATAAATTCCCTGTATAAGCGATCCCCGTCCCCGTTATCCTGCATTCTGAGACGTGCCTGAATATTCCTGTCTGGAACGAAAAGGTCGAGGGAAGCGTTTCCGATGACAGTCTCTTCCGTGACCGGCAGAAGCAGGCATATGGAAAAATTCCTTCCTTCCGGAATGTCTTTCTGCAGGGTGATTTTCACGGAAGGCGCAGTCCCGTTCGAAGTATTCTCATAGTCTCTGGAATATGAGAAATAGTTCCTGTAAGGCGCATCCATCCAGCTCATCTGTACGGTGCCGAACAGTTCATCCGAGAGGTTCGTCCAGCCAGGATCTGCGTAGATCGGGCTCGGGTCCATCTCCGTGAAATAGGATCGCTGCGCAATAGGCGAATCAGTGTCCGGAATCGTGGACAGGATGCCCACGCCCGGAGCGAATACGTGTGTTGCATTCTGACTGAAGTTCGTGAAGCTGGCTGCTTCACCATCCTCCTGGGAAGCATTTACAATAATTACATTCGGAAGATCCCAGATCGTATCCGTAAATATTGTCTGTGTATCAACATGTCTGTCTTCATTTCCGCTTGAAAATACACAGACGACGCCGAGCTTTCCGAGTTCTGTGACCAGCACACGCATTGCGTAATTAAGCACGTTGCTGCCGTAGGAGTTGCTGGCGACACGGATATCGATACCATACTTTTTCGCGTTCTCAACGAAAGCCAGTCCGTTCAGAAGCATTTTATAGGAAGCGCGGCCCGAGTCGTTAAGTGAGCGCACAGCCATGACCCTGGAGCCTGATGCCACGCCGCTGATACCGACATTGTTCCATGAGGCAGCTATGATACCGGCACAGTGCGTACCGTGACCGTATATGTCCATGGTATCTTTCGCGTCACGAACACCCGGGACCGTACTTATACCGTACTTCCCGCAGCCGAGTGCGCTCTGCTCTTCCGGGGAAAAGACGTACATATTATCAGCAAGATCCGGGTGTGTATAATCGACGCCGGTGTCGACCACTGCGACGACACCTTCGGCGTTTTCCATTCCGGGTGTATTCCAGTTCGGGATGTTTATTCCGTAGACATCGGCATTCCCGCGTGCAGACTGAGAGTATCTGTTGGATCCGTCGGACATTCCCCACTGATAAGGAGTCAGATCCATCGATGCGCCGACGAGCGTTTCAACAGGAATCGTAATCTCAGCTTCCTCAGCGACGGATTCGTCCGCGGGGACAGGAACCGTTACAAGGTCATCGGCCGCTTCCGGAGCGGCTGCCGGGTCGACAGCATCTGCGGGGGGCAAATATTCCTCTGCTGCCATATCGCCAGAATCCGGAACTGACTCATCTTCTTCCGCAGCTTCATCTTCTTCTTCAGCAGTGTCAGACACATCTTCAACAAGATCGGTGAAGATATCTTCCTCTCCCGCGTCCGCAAGATCAGCTTCCGGGCTGTAGAGAGCTTCCTCCGCCGCTTCTTCAAGAGCGTCATCATTCATATCCGTGACATCGATGATGTAATCAGGCTCAGCGGTCAGGACCCGCGGATCCGAAAGAAGTTCTCTCAGAAGTTCTTCGGTCGACTTTGTATCATCTTCGACAGCGACCAGGGCGACGCGGTCATTGCTGCCTTTATACTCTGAAGCTCCGACGAGCTCCTCCGGTATTTCCAGCGTATCGCCGGTCGCATTGACATAACTTTCCGCACTGATGTCAGCAATCTGTTCAGCACTTCCGAGAAGAGCGGAAGCTCCGACGAGTTCTTCATCCGCATAGACAGGATATTCCCTGTCATAGAGTACGATCACGCTCCCTTCTTCGTATTCCCCTGCCGAGAGCAGTTCTGCTACTTCCGCATCAATGTCACGTTCTTTGAAAGTACCGCCTTCAGATGCCGCTTCGGAGATCGTGTCCTCCTCATCGGCATATGCCGGGACCGGGATAGAGCTGATGCTTCCGGCTATAAGACAGGTTGCCAGAAATGCTGCGGTGAGCCGGTTCTTGATTGTCTGGTACCTCATTATCTCCCTCCTGTATTTTCTGAATAAAAAGAAGTATACCGATACTTTATTAATAAAATATTATACGCTATTCTTTATAAATGAAAAACATACATTTTCGTTTGAATCAAATAAATATTTTAATGATGATGAATTCTTGATGTATGACAATCGGGAAAGAAAATGATTTTGGAATAAAAATACCGCTGTCATCGGTTTTGTTGTATGATGATAAATACGGATAAAGGATCGGGGCTCCATGCAGGTCTTCGATCATCTGCCGTTTGTGAGGAGGAAAATATCATGTCCGCTGTAGATGCAATGAGAGAAAGAAAAGAAATCGTCTGGCTCAATCCGGATCTGAAAGCAGTCAGGCCCCGGTTTGAGATGAAAGGATATAAATTTGTGCATATGAAGGCAGCGCAGAGCCGTCTTATGCGTTTTCTTCCTTATATAGCGAGCGCTTTTCCGGAGACAGCGCCCAAAAAAGGAGTCATAGAATCTGAGCTTATTCCGATTCCTGCGGTGCAGGAAAGACTCAACAGCTGCGGCGCGAATATCCGGGGCAAAGTTTTTCTCAAGGATGACGCGCATCTTCCTATTGCCGGATCGGTGAAAGCCAGAGGGGGGATCCATGAAGTCCTGAAAATTGCGGAGACACTTGCCCAGAGAGCCGGGATGCTCTGGCCGACGGATAATTACGGCAGGATTGATTCCGATGAATTTCGACAGTTCTACAGTCAGTACCGGATACAGGTCGGATCGACCGGCAATCTTGGGATCAGTATCGGGCGTACGGCAGCAAGGCTGGGGTTCCGGGCCGTTGTACACATGTCAGGTGACGCAAAAGAGTGGAAGAAGCAGCTGCTGAGGAGCGAGGGTGTCCTTGTAAAGGAATATGCGGGCGATTACAGCGAGGCTGTGGCGAACGGAAGAAAAGAATCCGAAGCCGACCCGAACAGCTTCTTTATTGATGATGAGAACTCGGAGGATCTGTTCTTCGGCTATTCTACAGCTGCCATGCGTGTATCCGTCCAGCTGGCAAAGAGGGATATTCCTGTCGACGCAAAGCATCCTCTCTTTGTGTATCTGCCGTGCGGTGTCGGGGGTGCACCGGGCGGTATAACATTTGGATTCAAGCAGCTTTTCGGACCTTATGTTCACTGCTTTTTTGCGGAGCCGGTCGAATCTCCCTGCGTGACTCTGGGAATGGCAACCGGAGAACATGAAAAAATATGTGTACAGGATATCGGACTTACCGGCAGGACCCTGGCAGACGGGCTGGCCTGCGGCAGACCGTCGGGATTTGTATGCAGCATGATGGAAGAGCTTATGTCAGGTGCGTTTACAGTCTGTGACGAGAGACTGACGGAATATCAGCAGATGGTCCGGGAACTGGAGAATATCCGTCTTGAGCCTTCCGCCTGTGCGGGTTTTAAAGGGCTTGAAGACATATGCAGGGAGGGGTCTGCGTTTGCCGAATACTTAAAAGCCAACGGTCTTACGGAACTTATGGAAAACGCTGTTCATATAGTCTGGGCGACAGGCGGCGGACTTATGCCGGATTAACAGGCGGGAATTTTGTATACAAAACAGTTGACAAGTGCTCACGGCAAGATTAAAATACGTGATTTGAAAACGTGTGTATACAAATACGACGATTTTAAATCGCAGAAAGTGGTTATACACAGCGGTTTCAGATAGAATAAAGAACAGCATTTCTCTTAAGGAGAATGAATTGAGGAGGTTTATTACGGATGAAAAAAATAGCGTTTATCGGTATGGACGCTCTCGGGTCCGCAATGGCGATCCGACTGCTGCATGCCGGTTATCAGGTAACCGTTTATAATAAAAGAAAATACAACGCAGAAGAACCGATGAATCAGGGCGCACTCTGGTTCGATTCTATCGGTGAGAGTCTTGAAGGCGCTGATTATATTTTTTCAAAACTGAGTTATCCGCGCGATGTGGAGGAACTTTATTTCGGCGAGGAGGGGATCTGTGAACTCGCGCCGGAGAACAGCATTATAGTAGACATGTCGACCAAGAGTCCGGAACTGGCTGTCCGGATCGCGGAGGCTGCCGCTGAGCGCAATATCAGCACGGTGGATGCTCCGGTCACCGGCAGTGCATCAGATGCCGAGAACGGAACGCTCACGATCATGGTGGGCGGTGACAGGGAAGTCTGCAGGGAAATCATTCCCGTCCTTGATAATCTCGGCAGTAAAATAACATATATCGGCGAGAATGCTGCCAGCCAGCAGATGAAAATGGCCATGCAGATCGCCGCTGCCGGTATTCTGAGCGGTCTTACGGAATCGCTCGCATACAGCGGGAAGGTCAATCTGGACAGAAAGACTCTGATCCGTATGCTGGAGCAGGAGCTCGAGAGCAGTACGAGCACGCTTCTTTCCATGGAGGACACACTTGACTCCTCTTCGGACAAGACGCTAACTGTCCGGCACATGCTTACGGATTTCCAGACTGCCAAGGAAGATGCGGAGAGCAGAAATCTGAATCTGAGTGTCCTGAACACTGTAACGGATGTCTACGACCAGATGAACCGGGAAGGATACGGCCATGCAGGAACGGATATCCTGATGGCCTACTATAATTCCTTTACCCGCAACGGTACGATGCTGCAGTATTTTGAGTGGTATCTGCCGTCCGACGGAAATCTGTGGAATCAGCTGACTGAAGATGCCGCGTCATTGGAAGCGATGGGCTTCACATCGATCTGGATGCCGCCTGCATATAAGGCCATGAATGGTGTGGATGACGTGGGATACGGCGTCTATGACGTCTATGACCTTGGCGAGTTCGACCAGAAAGGGACTGTCAGAACGAAGTACGGGACCAAGGATGAATATCAGGCAGCCATACATGCCTGCCATCAGGCAGGACTCCACGTTTATCCTGACATTGTTCTGAACCATAAACTCGGTGCCGACAGCACGGAGGAAGTAGAAGCTGTCCGTGTCAGCCCGGACAACAGAAACTATGAACTGGATTCGGAGTATGTCACTGCTGAGGCGGAAACCATTTACAACTTTGAAGGACGAAATAATCAGTATTCTGATTTTAAGTGGGATCACAGATGTTTTTCCGGATTCCGCAATGAGTCCGGCAGCCCGATCTACAGGCTGAAGGATCACGAGTGGAGCCCGGATGTCGATAACGAGTACGGCAATTTCGATTATCTGATGGGAGCGGACATCGATCAGAAAGTGCCCGAAGTAGCTGAGGAGCTCAACAAGTGGGGTGCCTGGTACGAGACGATGACCGGTCTTGACGGTGTTCGACTTGATGCGGTAAAGCACATTGATGCGGGATTCTACCGGGAATGGCTCAAATACATGAGGAAGCAGACCGAAAGAAATATCTTTGCTGTCGGTGAATACTGGAGTGGTGATGTCAATAAGCTCACGAACTATCTGGAAAAGACAGATTATCAGATGAGCCTTTTCGATGTGCCTCTGCATTTCCATTTCTGTGATGCATCCTATAACCGGGACAGGTACGACCTGAGATACATCTTTAAGGATACGCTGACGGAGAGGAATCCGATACACTCGGTGACATTTGTAGACAACCACGACACACAGCCGGGACAGTCCCTGGCCTCGCCGATCAAGTCCTGGTTCAGGCCGCTGGCCTACGCTATGATCCTGCTCCGCGAAGATGGCTACCCGTGCGTTTTCTACGGAGACCTGTATGGCATTCCGCATAACAATATTCCTCCGGTTGGTTCAGATCTTGAAATGATGCTGATGCTCAGGAGACTTTATGCGTACGGAAAGCAGCATGATTATTTCGACCAGCAGTACTGTATCGGATGGACGCGTGAAAAGTATGGCATGGCGGTCCTGATCTCAACGAAGGGAAGACATCGCCGCAGAATGTATGTCGGAAAAGAACATGCCGGTAAGATCTTCTATGATGTTCTTGGCCACGTCGATCGCAGAGTACGCATTAACAGGCAGGGCTACGGCGATTTCTCCGTGGACAGCGGCTCGGTAAGCGTATGGCTTGATGAGGAGCATGAGCTGACACCGGAAGGGGCTGTAGTGATGTGACCGGAGTCCTTCTGAAAGACGGACACGATAGATGATCTATAATTGCACTTTTGCGCTAAAATGCGCAAGATGGGAGAGATTCTAAAAAATCTCTCCCATCTTTTTTTAAAGATATTGTATAATTGTCGTCGCATTACTGACTTGAAAAGGGGAACTGATATTATGCATGATAAAAAAAAGAGAAGCAGTTTTTCGGGAAAACTCGGATTTGTACTGTCTGCCGCGGGTGCATCCGTCGGTCTGGGCAATATCTGGAGATTTCCCTATCTGGCCGCAAAATACGGAGGAGGTATTTTCCTTCTCGTCTATATTATACTGGCCCTGACATTCGGGTATACGATGATCATCTCCGAAACAGCCCTTGGCCGAATGACATGGAAAAGCCCGGTCGGTGCGTTCGAACATTTCGGCCGCAGCACGCCGTTTCGGATCGGCGGTTGGGTGAATGCGATCATTCCGATCCTGATCGTCCCGTATTATTCAACGATCGGAGGATGGATTCTTAAGTATCTGTTCGAGTACTGCAGAGGCAACGCGCAGGAAGTAGCTGCTGACGGGTATTTCAGCTCTTTTATCACGAACGGGACACAGGTCGAGATATGCTTTCTGATATTTGCAGCCATAAATCTCATTATTATTTACGCAGGAGTCAGAAACGGTATTGAGAGAGTGTCCAGCTTCATGATGCCGATCCTTGTCGTTCTGTCGGTCATCATTGCAGGCTATTCCATCTCACGTCCGGGAGCGGTCGAAGGTGTTATCTATTTTCTGATCCCGAATCCGAAGAATTTTTCATTCATGACGATTGCGTCGGCCATGCTGCAGATGTTCTATTCACTATCCATCGCCATGGGTATTCTTGTCACGTTCGGTTCCTATATGAAGGATGACGTCGCGATCGAGGAGGCGACGATCCATGTTGAGATCTTCGATACAGCTATTGCGGTCATGGCAGGTCTGATGATCATTCCGGCCGTCTTCGCGTTCTCAGGAGGAGATCCGGAGGTCCTGCAGGCAGGTCCTTCCCTCATGTTCATAACGATTCCGAAAGTATTCGTGAGCATGGGACTCGCAACACCTTTCGGCATCATGTTCTTCCTTCTGGTCCTGTTCGCTGCCATGACAAGTTCAATTGCTCTGCTGGAGAGCGCTGTATCTACTTTTGAAGATGAATTTCATATCGACAGGCATGTGGGGACGATTATTATGGCTGTCGTTATGGTGGGAATCGGAACACTTTCCTGTCTGGGCTATGGGCCGCTTTCCTTTTTCACGATCATAGGGATGCAGTTCCTCGATTTCTTTGATTTCCTGACCAACTCGGTCATGATGCCGATCAGCGCGATCTCGATCTGCGTATTGTGCCTGAAAGTTATAGGTATCGAAAGAATCGCGGCGGAGGTCACGAAGAAGGGAGCTCCTTTCCGAAGGAAGAAAGTTTATGAGATCACGCTCAGATATTTCTGTATTATCTGCCTCATCATCATACTTCTGACTTCAATCGCTCAGGTCCTTGGAATTGTGACCGTATAGGGTGTTCCTGCGTACTGTGTGATATAAATGACTAAAACTTCCCACATGAAATATCCAGAGCTGTCTCATCATTATAAAATGCATCGTCGGGACGCTCCCGCTCCGATTGCATTTTTAATGATATCGCCAGCAACTTTTCTATGAAGTGGGAAGTCTTAAATAATAACTAAAACTTCCCACTTGTCACTNNCGAACCCGCCTCCTTTAAGTATAGCGTTGGTCATCTCGCTTCCTTTACACTTGAAAATTCAAAGTACCGGTCGCGAGACGAAGCCGCTCCGATTGCATTTTAAATGATATCGCCAGCAACTTTTCTATGAAGTGGGAAGTTTTAATATATAAATATATCATCGGTCAAGCTGCCGCTCAGTCCGGCTGCTGCCCGTCATGTGCCTTCCATGCACACTCCGTAAGTCTCATATCCGTAAAAACTGCCTTAAAACTGGAGTCCTCGGGACTGCAGGCATAAATACCGAAACGGATTTTCCCGGCCCCTTCCCACATATGACATACACGCATCTGTGTAAAGGACTCTCCATCCTGTGAACATTCGATACAATAGTCATCTTCTCTTCGACTGAATCGATACCACATGACCTTTACATCGGCGGGAATCGCGGTCGTTGCCCAGTCAGAGTATCCATGATTCGTTACGACAGAACCGAGATGCTGGAACATGTCATTCTCGTATTCGACGGAACCTTTCAGCCAGTTCTCAGAATCCAGGTACATTACAATTCCACACTGGTCAAAGCGATGGCTGCTCTCCGTAAAATCCGTTTTTACAAGGAAAGAAAAATATTTCTCCTCCGTCTCCATCTGCAGGACCGGTGCATTGTCATTGCGAAAATGGTAATAAGTCCTCTGCCAGAGGTCTGTGTGCGGCATTGTCGTGATCTCGACTCTGTCTGCGTCGATTGAATAATCAAGAGGCTCTCGTGTCCATTTCATATTCTTCATATCTAAATCGTTCATACCTCTCCTCCTCACAATAACTTAGGCATATTATGCTTTAGGGATACTGATCAGCCCGTCACAGAGACATCTACGTCCGGAGACACTGTGATCTTGTAGTCCGGGTAAGCGTTCTGTATCTCAGCGCATATGATCTTAAGACCTTCCTTCGGCTGTATATCAAAACTCATGACGACATCAAATGTCATTTCCCTGGTCTCGGTATCCACATAAAAGCCGTGGACCTGAACAGCCCAGTCGTGCGCCATTACTCTCTTGTACACATCCTTCTGTATCCGCGCGGCTTCATCGTTTCCGGTATTATACGAATACAAGCCTACGCCTGTCAAAATGACGCCTGTTTCTTTATATACCTTTGTCTCCAGCTTCCTTGTCAGGCGGTCAACTTCCCTGACAGTCATTGTATCCGGCAATTCAAGATGTACAGAAGCGAGATCTTTATCCGGTCCGTAGTTATACATGATCAGATCGTATGCGCCCCTTACCTCCTCTTCTTCCATGAGGAGGGCTTTGATCTTATCGGTAATTTCTTTATCTGCACGCATACCGAGGATCTCATTTAAGGTCTCTATCATCATCTCTACACCCGATTTGATGATGATGATCGAGATGACAGCACCGACATATGCTTCAAGGGATATTCCGCTCACCATGAAGATAACGGCGGAAGCAAGAACAGATGCTGAAAGGATTGCATCGAACATGGCATCCGAACCGGACGCCACCAGCGAACCGGAGTGAACTTTTTCACCCTGCGCCTTCACATAGCGTCCCAGAATGATCTTGACCGCAACAGCAACAGCAATAATGACCAGTGATATTACATTGTAATCCGGCTTTTCCGGATGAATGATTTTTTTCACCGACTCAACTGCGGAAGTAATACCGGCATATAGTACGATACCGGACACGATCATCGCGCTGAGATATTCGATCCTTCCATACCCAAGAGGATGCTTCTTATCAGGAAGTTTCCCTGCCAGTTTTGTACCCACGATAGTTATTATGGATGATAGAGCATCGGAAAGGTTATTAACGGCATCCAGAAGGACAGCGATGGAATTGGAAAGGATCCCGATGGCTGCCTTGAATGCGGCAAGCAGAACATTTGCCAAAATACCTATGACGGACGTTCTGATGATCACCTTATCCCGGCTCATTTCCACTGATTTTGAATTTTGCTGTTCCATACTCATAATACATATATCCTTTACTTCTTCATGTTNNTTCTATGAAGTGGGAAGTTTTAATAAATGATAAAAAGACTGGGAGCCGATCTGATGAAAATACTGACAGTGACAGATTCAGATGCCGATAAGCTGCAGGACCTTGTCCGGTCTGTACACGGGAAAGTGACAACAGATCCTGCCGATGTGGCGGGAGAGGAGAGATATCTTTATCTCGGACCTGAGGGGCTTTCTCTTGTACAGGGAAAAATGGAACTGAAAGGGGATTTTATGCAAATGTACCGCAGGGTCTCAGGCGGGCACCTGCAGCATGAAAAGCTCCTTCGGGCCGCGAAATGGAAGGGGATGCCGGAAAAGCCGCTTGCGCTGGATGCGACCGCCGGTCTTGGAGAGGACTCTTTTATACTGGCGGCAGCGGGCTATCATGTGATCCTCTGTGAATATAATCCTGTCATCTGCGCTCTGCTCAGGGATGCTCTTGACAGAGCTTTGAGGAGTCCGGATGAGATGATCGGCAGGTCGATCCCGGGGGGAAAGGGAACGCTTCGGAAGACGAGCGGGTACGAGACAGAAGAAGCGGTTTCTGAAATTCGTGAGATTGCTTCCAGAATGGAACTGCGGGAAGGCGACAGCATCGAAATAATGGCGGATCTTGAACAGACACCGGATCTCATCTATCTGGATCCGATGTTTCCGGTCAAGCAGAAATCCGGCATCAGCACGAAAAAACTGCAGATATTTCAGAAGCTGGAAATGCCTTGCCTTGAGGAGGATGCGCTTCTTGACGCCGCATTTGCGGCATCTCCCGGACGGATCATCGTAAAGAGACCGATCCGGGGAATGCCTCTTGCCGGCAGAAGGCCGGGATATTCCATAGAATGCAGGAACGTGCGATACGACTGTTATCTTCCCGGCACGGGCAGGGTAAGATGAAGTCTGCGTAAGCTTCCTTTGTCAGCGAAGAGAGAATGTCATAAATACCGGATTGTGGTCAGAATTTTTAAATCCGCAGTCCAGGGTCTGTATCTTTTCGACGTTCACATTATCCGATACGATAAAGCCGTCGATCATATAGTACTGGAAAGACTTATCGTCAGGGTCATAGGGCCTGTCCAGTGAACGGCATGTGGGGGTGCTGTTGTCCATCAGAAAACGAAAATTATTGCTGAAAGAGGACTCATCGATCATGCCGCACTGCCAGAGTCCCTCTTCCTGAAGCGGATACATGGAAGTATCCGTGCCGGAGAAACTCTGATTGAAATCTCCTCCCGCGATCACATAATTTCCCTTGTCATATTCTTCCTGAAGAAGCTCTTCCAGCATTCTGGTCTGAGCTTCTTTTCCTGCTCCGTCGTCGTAGGCCTCGAGATGAAGGTTCACGAGGACGAGTTCTTTTTTTTCGGAATCTTTTCCGTTCCCTGTATTATCCTGCTTCTTTATCGGGATCCGGCAGGTGAGCAGACAGCGCTTCAGGTTGGCTGTTCTGACCGGCCAGGAGAACGGGCAGGGAAGCTGGATCCGGACCGCGTCCGTGACTGTGTAGTCCGTCAGTGTCATAACGCCGGAATCCACTTTGCCGATCGGTGGGATTGGGTATGGGACAAAGTTCACTTTGAAATTATTTGCAAATGCAGCCGAACCTTTCTCATACTTTTCCCTGATAAAAGAAGTCTCGTCTATATGGTAGGATCTGGTCGAGTTCCGGTCAATTTCCTGAAGGAACAGAATGTCCGGATCTGCTTCTGATATTTCATCCAGAACAGCTGAGAGATTGTTCATTACGGATTTCTTATCCTGTGTGCGAACGCCTTTCCCGCCGTCCATGAAAAAATCAGCCGTCTCGGAAAGACCTGCGTAACCAATATTCCAGGACATGACAGACAGTGTCGCAGTCGGGTCCAAAAAGGTTTCACCTGATGAGGAGTCTGATTGGGATCCGGTAATAGCCACGGTCTCTCTGGATCCGGGTACATACTCGGTAAATGAGAGGTACGCGATGAGAAAAACAAGAGCGAAAAGCACAAGAGATGTGCAAACAAGTGTTGTCTTCAGAATTTTTTTCATTGTTGGAATCTCCATCTGATTTTTGCAGAAATACACGGGAATCTCCATCTGTATGATAGCATGAAGCGTTTCATCATGAAAGAAATTTACTATCTTATTAATGATTATAGAAAAATGTAATATATTATATATTTTTGAGAGACTTATGGCGTGAGAATAAAAGAAATTGTCAGAAAATTTAATGTATTTTATCTGATACAGATGGTTAGCCACAACGAATACCATTGTTTTTTTATATTATTTGCCCAAAGTATAAATTATTTTGAAAATAAGATTGGGTCATATTGCCTATATATTCTCGAAATAGTATAATTTTAAGATAGCTAATAGCAAAACGCAATACGTGCTGCGTCATTGCAAAGAAAGGGGCTTTATATGGAGAAACTTAATTGTGATGCGCTTCGCAAAATCGATGATATCGTAGCGAAGCACAGGAATCAGGCCGGTCCCTGCATCGAGATGCTTCATGAAGTTCAGAATGAACTCGGATATATTCCGTTTGAAGCAATGGAGAAGATCGCAGAGGCTACCGGCACCAGTCCGGCCGAGGTTTACGGTGTAGTCATGTTCTATGCACAGTTCACGACTGAACCGAAGGGCAAGCATGTCATTAATGTCTGCCTCGGAACTGCGTGCTATGTCAAGGGCGCGCAGCAGCTGATCGACCGAGTGGAGAAACTGACAGGAGCAGCTGTCAATAAGACTTCCGCGGACGGTCTTTTCTCGCTTGATGCAACAAGATGCCTCGGAGCATGCGGACTTGCGCCGGTATGTATTATCGATGGAAAGTACTACGGTAATGCACTGCTCGACAATAGTTTCACGAACGAGATCAGAAGAATCGTGCGTGAGGAAAAGAAAGCGGGGGCTTAAGCATGAAAGAGAAGATTACAACTTTAAAAGCATTGCTTGCGATCAGAGAAGCTGAGAGGCGCTATCTTCAGCTCAGACTTGAAGACAAGCTCCATCTCACGGATGATGACCAGTATATGAATATTCTCTGCTGCGCAGGTACGGGTTGTACTGCAGGTAATTCTGCCGTACTTATTCAGAAACTTGAAGAGAAACTCGAGGAAGTCGGTCTTTCTGACAAGGTCAAGGTCATCAAGACAGGCTGCTTCGGTTTCTGTCAGAAAGGTCCTATCGTTGCCATCTATCCGGACAGAGTTTATTATACCCATGTCAAGCCGGAAGATGCTGAGAGAATCGTCAATCAGCATGTTGTGGGCGGAAATGTTATAAAAGAACTTCAGATGTTCGATACGGACAGAAAGTCCGGCGAGAAGGTCTATGATATCGATAAGATCGGGTTCTATGAGAAACAGCAGAGAATTGCTCTGCGCAACTGTGGCCGAATCAATCCGGAAAATATTTATGAGTACATCGGAATCGACGGTTACGAGGCGCTTTATCATGTACTGACCGAGATGACCCCGCAGGATGTCATTGACAAAGTCAAGGCTTCCGGGCTGAGAGGCCGTGGCGGCGCAGGTTTCCCGACAGGTGTAAAGTGGCAGTTCGAGAAGAATCAGCCGGGCAATGAAAAGTATGTCATCTGCAATGCCGACGAAGGCGATCCGGGTGCATTTATGGATCGTTCCATTCTTGAAGGTGATCCGCATGCGATCCTGGAAGGCATGGCGATCATGGCTTACGCGGTAGGTGCTCATCAGGGATACATTTATATCCGTGCAGAGTATCCGATCGCTGTCAACAGACTTCGCATCGCGATCAGTGAAGCGAAAGAACTCGGATTCCTCGGAAGCAACATCTACGGATCCGGTTTCAACTTTGATATTGAGATCCGTCTCGGCGCGGGCGCATTTGTCTGCGGCGAGGAAACAGCGCTGATCGCTTCAATCGAGGGACGCAGAGGTATGCCGTCACCGAAGCCGCCCTTCCCGGCAGTTTCCGGTGTATGGGGCAAGCCGACCTCCATCAACAATGTTGAGACAATTGCAAACGTTACACAGATCATCCTGAACGGACCGGAATGGTATTCATCGATCGGAATGGGCAAATCCACCGGTACGAAGGTATTCGCTCTCGGAGGTAAGATCAACAATACAGGTCTTGTTGAAATTCCGATGGGAACAACTCTCCGCGAGATCATCTATGATATCGGCGGCGGATGTCCTGAAGGAAAGAAGTTCAAGGCTGTCCAGACCGGCGGTCCGTCCGGCGGATGTCTGACAGAGAATGAGCTCGATACGCCGATCACCTACGAGAACCTTGTTGCGGCAGGATCCATGATGGGTTCGGGCGGTATGATCGTACTGGATGAAGACAACTGTATGGTCGACGTTGCGAAATTCTATATGGAATTCATCTGTGACGAGTCCTGCGGAAAATGTACACCGTGCCGTGTCGGAACCAAGCGTCTTCTTGAGATGCTTACCAAGATTACCGAAGGCGAAGGTACGATGGAGATGCTGGACGAGATGGAAGAGCTCTGCAACGAGATCAAAGATACTGCTCTCTGCGGTCTCGGACAGACAGCTCCGAATCCGATCCTTTCTACTCTTCGTTATTTCAGGGATGAGTACGAAGCGCACATCCTTGAGAAACGCTGCCCGGCACATGTATGCAAGAATCTGCTTACATACGTCATCGATCCGACGAAATGCCGTGCATGTTCGCTCTGCGCACGTAACTGCCCTGCAGACGCCATCACCGGAAAGCCAGGCAAGGAAGTCTACAAGATCGATACCTCGAAGTGCATCAAGTGCGGTATGTGTATTACAAATTGCCGCTTCGGTGCTGTTGAGCGGCATTAACAGGAGGATGTCAAATGGGTGAAGTGCATATTAAGATAAATAATCAGTTCGTCACAGCGGAAGAGGGCGACACAATTCTGACTGCTGCCAACAGATCCGGCATCCAGATCCCCACGCTGTGCTATCTCAAGGATGTGATCAAGAGCGGTGCGTGCCGTGTATGCCTTGTCGAAGTCAAGGGAGCAAGAGCTCTCCTTTCGGCATGTACGACACCGGTCTCTGAGGGAATGGAAGTATGGACCAATTCCGAGAGAGCAATTCGAGGCCGCAAGACTACAGTCGAGCTGATCATGTCCAACCACAACAAGAACTGCCTGTCCTGCAAGCGCAATACGAACTGCGAGCTTCAGAGACTCTGTGCAGAACTCGGAATCCGTGAGAACAGATTTGAGGGCGAGCATACAACGCCTACATTTGAAGATGCAAGCTATGGTATCGTACGTGATACATCCAAGTGCGTTCTCTGCGAGCGCTGCATCGGAACATGTTCTCAGGTCCAGGGAATCGGTATCCTCGGTCTTCAGAACCGCGGATTTAAGACTGTCTGCGGACCGATCTATAACGGAAGTTTTAATGATGTCAACTGCATGCAGTGCGGCCAGTGCGTCATCGCATGTCCGGTCGGCGCGCTGACAGAGAAGGAAGAGATCCATGAAGTCATCGCAGCTATTAACGATCCGGATAAGGTCGTTATCTGCCAGACTGCTCCGGCTGTCAGAGCTTCTCTCGGTGAGGAGTTCGGTCTGCCGATCGGAACTCTGGTCACCGGTAAGATGGTCGCTGCCCTGAAACGCTGCGGATTTGACCGTGTCTATGATACGAACTTCGGTGCGGACCTTACGATCATGGAAGAAGGAACAGAGCTTCTGCACAGACTGCAGAAGGGTGGAACGCTTCCGATGTTCACATCCTGTTCACCGGGCTGGGTAAGATACATTGAGTATGAATATCCGGAACTGCTGCCGCATCTGTCCAGCGCAAAGTCTCCGCACATGATGTTCGGCGCTATTGCCAAGACATATTGGGCTGAGAAACATAACGTGGATCCGTCCAAGATCTTTGTTGTATCCATTATGCCGTGTATCGCAAAGAAGTCCGAAGTTCATCGTCCGGAATGCAAGACCGGAGAATACCCGGATGTCGATGCCGTTCTCACAACAAGAGAAGCAGGCCGTCTGATCAAGATGTACGGTATGGATGACCTGGATGCGCTCGAAGATGAGGCATTCGATCAGGATCTTCTCGGTGAGTACACCGGTGCCGGCGTTATCTTCGGTGCTACCGGCGGTGTTATGGAAGCTGCCCTTCGTACCGTAAAGCAGGTGCTTGACGGAAAGCCGCTCGAGCGTGTTGACTTTATGGAATGCCGCGGCATGGCAGGTGTTAAGGAAGCGCAGAT
>DMAZ01000086.1 GCA_003446335.1 Lachnospiraceae bacterium
TTTTTCTGCTTATTGCGACAGCTCCCTTGTTTTATTATTACTGTTCAGGTCATTAATCCGAATGCATCATACACCGGCCGGTTTCTTTTTTCTTCTCTTCTTTCTTGCTTTTGCCTTCTCGGTCGGCTTCCAGGCAGCTACAAGCTTCTCATCGATACCGATATCCCGCGCTTTGAAAACGGGATCTTTTCCGGCCTTTTTCTGCTCCTCGTAGTTCGAAAGGGCATCAATTGCATAATTTCCCAGAATGACACAAGCCGGCAGATTTATGATCGTCATTCCGCCCATCGTTATGTCTGCGATCGCCCACACAGCCGACATCTGCATCTGAGCACCTACGAAGATGACGACTACGCAGCACAGATAAAATATGGTCATGAATCTCTTCTCAGGCAATTTCTTATGATTCAAAAATGCAAGAGCATTATCACAGTAATACAGATTTCCGAGAAGTGTTGTGAACGCGAAAAGGATCATGGCCACCGTGATAAAGATAGGACCTATGCCGCCAAAAACGGATGAAATCGCATTCTGTACGTATGTCGCGCCGGCGACGTCTTCCGTGTGAGCAACACCTGTGCTGAGGCACATAAGAGCTGTAGCGGTGCAGAGGAGCATTGTATCAATGTAAACAGAAATCGTCTGTACCAGGCCCTGCTTGGAAGGATGTGTTACATCTGCAGAAGCGGATGCGTTCGGAGCAGAACCGACACCTGCCTCGTTCGAGAACAGGCCTCTCTTAATTCCGAGGACCAGACATGATCCTGAAATACCGCCGAAGATCGCCTTAAAATTGAACGCGTCGGAAAGGATCTCAACGAACATGGCCGGAATGTGTGTGATATTCAGAAGGAGAACGATCAGAGCGACCGCAACATAGAACAGTCCCATGAACGGGACGACGATCTCTGTCAGCCGCACAATTCTCTTGCCGCCGCCCAGAAGACAATAGCCGATAAGAACAGCCAGAATAGCACCGATGATTATAGGTGTGATCGTCGGATGATACCAATGATATATGGCAAATGTAGACTGAAGATTATAGGAGCAGAGCAGATTAAAACCAAATGCGTACGTAGCGATCAGGAACACGGAAAATACGGCTGCCGGTACGGTCGAATGCATGGCAAGCTCAATATAGTAGGCAGGACCGCCATAAAAGCCTCCTTCTTTATCGACCCTCTTAAAAATCTGAGCGAGCGTCGATTCCATGTAGGCTGAAGCGGCTCCGATAATACACATCACCCACATCCAGAATACGGCACCCGGTCCGCCCAGGCAGATTGCAGTCGAAACACCTACTATATTACCGGTGCCTACACGGGAAGCAGTCGAGACCATCAGGGCCTGAAAAGAGGAGACCGTTTTTCCTTTCTCTCCCTTCGGAGGCTCAAGGATCAGGGTGCACGCCTCTTTGAACAGGCGGATCTGTACAAATTTTGTTCGGAAAGTAAAATACAGTCCCGCTGCAGCCATTATGATGATCAGTACAGGCGCGTAGAGAATATCATCGATAGTATTCAGTACATTTGTTATCATCTTTTTTCCTCCTTGTTGCGGGAATCTGCAGATACCGAAATCTGATGGATGTAAAAAAACGGGCAGTTCGATAACCGTCCGTTTCCACCAGAACACAGGCTCCCCTGTGCTAAATTATATAAGTTTTTTTTAGCATAGTAAAGCACTAAAATATCAGTAAATCAGCCTTTCTCGAACTCTTCCCTGAATTTTGTGATATCTTCAAAGAGTTCCGCATGCCTGCAAAGCCATCCTTCATCCTTCTCCCACCATCTGAAGGACCGTAGGAAATCGATATCCTCATCCGAAAAGCGCCTTCTGATCGGATGGGCAGGCACACCTGCGACAATTGTATAAGGTTCAACATCCTTTGTAACGACCGCACCGGCTGCGATAATAGCGCCATCCCCGATTTCATGACCGCCCAGGATCATAGCACCGTCTCCGATCCAGACATCGTTTCCTATTTTTACGGAGTATCCTGAACCGTCAGGGAGTTTCAGATACTCTTCAAATTTCTGACGGCCCACATAAGAATCTCCGACTACAGTTTTCTCGGAAAAGAACAGAGGATGTACAGAGACAAATCCTCTGCTGGGGTGCGTGACATCGATGATTCTGACATTTTTACCGATGCAGCAATATCGGCCGACCTTCGTATTGCGCAGAAAGCTTCCGCTGGCAACATAAGATCCGTATCCCAGATAAGAATTCACTACAGAAGAGTTTCTCCCGACAGAGTTCTTCCCTTCCATTCTGCTTCCTTTCGTTTTCGACCCGAACGAGGCTGCTTTTCCTGAAAATGCGGATCTTCCTTTTCCGCCGATTATATGCAGAAATTTCTTCATAATATCTTATTCCTTAATATGCTGATCCTCAACTTTTCGAAGCTCTGTTGAACAGACACCTTCTGTGTGAGGCAGATAGACGACATCCACACCATAAGGTCTCAGTTCTTCCTCTGTCTTTGCCCATCTTGCGTTCCCTTTCCAGTCATCGCCGATGAAGACAGCATCGAAATGAAGATTCTTATAGTTCTCGACTTTATCTAAGGTATCGACGATCCGGCATTCATCGACCGCCTTGATATTTGCAACGATGATTCTTCTCTCTTCCTCGTGGATCACAGGAGTCTTATGCTTGTAATGCTCTACCAGCTCATCGGAGTTCACTCCCACGATCAGATAGTCGCAGTACTGCTTGGCATTATTAAGAAGATTAAGATGTCCGATATGGAACATATCATATACACCCTGTGTATAACCGACTTTGTACTTTTTCATATACCACCATTATTTTTCTGAATTTGAATTAATGTGTGTGATATTGTACTCCATGAAAGATGCTTCCGCAAGTCATATATTCTTCATCGCGCAATACTCGTGACTTTTATTCCTGAGATACGCGCGCAATGTGACACTGTTTTACAACGACGGGAAGCGCTATTATGAACCAGGTGCAGTAGTTCTGTGGATTATTCTCCACATCCTTCAGGAGCTCTGGAATATCGACCCATTTTACTTCGTTGATCTCCTCTCTGTCAAAGCGGACTTCCCCGCTGTACTCACCCACAAAGACATGATCATACTCATATTCGCTGAGTCCTTCATATTGTTGAAAGTATACAAAGGAAAAAAGTTCCCGGGTATCCGCTTCTATGCCGAGCTCCTCATGCAGGCGCCTGGCGACCGCAGCGGTCAGTTCCTCTCCCTTTCTCGGATGAGAACAGCAGGCATTTGCCCAGAGACCGCCGGAATGATATTTATCGAAAGCCCTCTGCTGGATCAGCATGCGATTCCCGCTGACGATGAACACGGAAAACGCACGATGGAGCAAATTCTTACGGTGGACCTCAATTTTAGGTCCGTATCCTGTCTCCTTATCGTTCAAATCTACAAGTATCAGCTGATCTTCCACGTTGTATACTCCTTTTCGGTTGTAAATATCAGAGGCAGATGTACTTTCCTTCCGCACAGATCTGCCTGATCTGTCCGTCCAAAATTTCATAAGCCTCGCCCCAGATCGTCTCTATCCCGTCGGCATGCAGATAATAACTTCCGTCCGGAAGAGCAATAAAAGTGTGTCCGTAACTGTCTCCGAACGTAATGTCCTCGTACAGGCGCATACCGTCCAGCTCATAATCTCTGACCATCTGATAATGCGGAAGGATATTGACTTCAGTGAGGCCAAGACCTCTGATGAATCGTCGATAAGAAGGATCTTCCGCTTCCCCTGACAGTTCAGGCTGGGCGTAAACAATATCCGCCGCATTCATTGTCCCTGCACTGATTCCGATAATGATTCCCTTGTAACGTCTGATTTTATTCCTGAGTCCTATTCTGCGGAAAAAGGCATTCTCTGTAGGAACATGTCCTCCGCCCAGAAAGACAACATCATACGAAGCCAGACGCCTGAAAGAATAGCTTTCCGTACGGTCATCCCACAGATCCAGACATTTTATATCCGGGAAGGTCCCGCGTATCGACCATTCCATACTGCTGCGCATCTCATCGCACGCTTCGTATTCCGAAGGGAAAGCAGAAATGACAAGACAGCGGGCACGAGGCTTCCAAAATCTGGACAGATTCTCCGGAAGATAGTTCATCGGGTCAAATCCATTTATCACTCTGCTGTCATCGAGTGGTCCGAACGGACTGCTGGTCAAAAATAATGCTTTCATTTCACTCTCCGTCTGTCAAATAATATTCTTCCCTGATCATAGGGAGCAGCGCAAGGTCAGCCGGAAGCCAATCCACGGAATCCAGTTCTGCAAATGTCAGCCACTTAGCCGCCTCGTGTTCCCTGAGTACAGGTCTCCCGCTCACTAATCTGCACCAGAAGCAGTCCATGGACAGATGAAAATCGGGATAGTCATATTCAATGGTACTGATGAGCTTTCCGGGTTCTACGACTGCGCCGAGCTCTTCCTTGATCTCGCGTACCAGTGCAGCCCGTGAAGTCTCTCCCGGTTCAATTTTCCCGCCCGGAAACTCCCATCCGTCCTTATAGTCCCCGTACCCTCGCTGTGTGGCCAGAATTTTATGATCGTCGTAAATAACAGCTGCTACGACACGTACAGTTTTCATATCCATATCGAATTATCGCCTCAGATAGGGCGTTGAAACAGGAAAATCAAAATAAGTATCCGGAAACGGTTCGTCCTTCAGTGTAAAATGCCACCACTCACAGTCAATGGGAAGAAATCCTGCTTTCACCATCAGATTTTGAAGAAGCATTCTGTTCTCATATTGCTCGTCTGTGATTCCTTTGTAATCCGGGTGGGAAATCTCGCTGAACATATCGAACGGACTCCCCATATCAACTTCCCTGCCGGTATTCATGTCCAGCAGGGTCAGGTCGACGGTGCTTCCCCGGCTGTGGCTGGACTGGCTCGCAATATATCCCCTGACGAAAAGCTCCTGCTTTTCAAGATCGGGATAAAAGTAAGGCTTCATTCTCAGGTCAAGATCTTCGATCCCCCAAAAGACAAAATGTTTGACAGCTCTCACCGGTCTGTATGCATCAAATATTTTGAGGCGATAGCCTAAGACATTTGCCTCATTTGCCACATTTTTAAGAGCCCTTGCCGCCTCTTTGGTCAGCAGGGCGCACGGTTCTTCATATCCGTCTATTCTGTCCCCTATAAAATTATAAGTCGAGTAGTAACGAATCTCCTGAATAATGCCGGGGACATAGTCGGCGAGGATAACAAAGTCAGATGGATCCATAATTACTTTCTGCTCATAATCTATCGACATATACAATCAACCTCCCAGTATATCCCCCAGATTGGTCTC
>DMAZ01000245.1 GCA_003446335.1 Lachnospiraceae bacterium
GTGAAGATGAAAGCGCAGGATGAAACCTTTTAGAAGTATGTTGAACCTGCGGGCAAAAATGCCCCGAACAGGACTTGAATTAAAGATTTGAGGAGGATAAAGATGGTCACAAGCAGAGAGTTCGGTAAAACAGCTGACGGAAGAGTCGTCACAGCGTATACAATCGAAGGAAATAACGGGGCTTCGGCAACAATTCTTGATCTGGGCTGCGTTATACAGAGCGTTATTGTTCCGGACAGGGAAGGAAAACTCACGGATGTTACACTTGGCTATGACGATGTGGAGTTCTATACGAAGAATCCGAGCTGTTTCGGAGCAATAGTCGGAAGGAATTGCAACCGTATTCGCGGCGGGAAGATTTCTATAGACGGTAAAGAATATACACTTGCTCTTAATGATGTCTATAATAATCTTCACAGCGGACCGAACGGATATCAGTTCCGCCTCTGGAAAGTCGGCAAGATCACGGATCAGTCCGTACAGTTCCTTCTTGAAAGTCCGGACGGAGATCAGGGATATCCCGGAAATATGAAAGTAGAAGTGACTTTTACCTTTAATAAGGCAAATGAGCTTACCCTTTCATACAGAGCATCCGCTGACCGGGATACGATTGCCAATCTTACAAATCATAGCTACTGGAACCTCAACGGGGCAGGAGAAGGACTTATTTACGATCATGTGCTCTGCATTCATGCAGACAGATTTACACCGCTCGACGAGCATAATGTTCCTGACGGAACTTTCGCGGAAGTTGCCGGTACTGAGATGGATTTCACATCCGCAAAGCCGATTGGCAGAGACATAAAGGCCGGTACGGAGCAGCTCGTCAGAGGAACAGGTTACGATCATCACTTTGATATTAACGGGGAAGGTTTCCGTGAAGCAGCCTGGGCACAGGGAGATAAATCCGGTATCAGGCTTACGATCAGTACAGATGCTGACGGGGTCCAGCTCTATACAGGCAATTTCCTTGAAGACCCGAATGGCAAAGGCGGAAAATATTACCCGGACAAGGGCGGATTTGCGATCGAAGCACAATTTGTTCCCAATTCCATCAATGACCCTGCGTACAAGTCTTCACTGCTTCGGGTCGGTGATGTATTCACACAGAAAACGGTATATGCATTCAGCACTGACAGATAATTATGAATGAGATCATAAAGGGATATAATATAGTTACCGGGAGAATGAACAGGCACCACATTGCCGCTTATGCGGCAACGTGTGCCTATTTTCTGGTGATTTCCTTTGTTCCGTTCATGCTTATTTTCTTTGTTATATCAAGACAGACACAGGTGAACTCGACCTCTCTGCTGAACGGGATCATAGAAGTTGTCCCAATCGGCCTCAAAGATTTTACTTCCACGATCATCGAAGAAGTCTATCACAAACCGTTCAAAGTCGTACCGATTTCCATTATCATTCTCGTCTGGTCCGCATCGAAGTTCTTCCACGCGCTCACGAAAGGATTGAATGTTATCAGCGGAGCGGAAGAGAGCAGAAGTTTTCTTTACCTGCGGATCAGATCGATGCTGTACATCATCATACTTCTGATCTTTATTTTTGCTGCGCTTCAGATTTCAGTCTTCGGTCGGACGATCAATGAATACATCGCCGCAAAGATGCCGGATGTTAAAGATTTCCTTGACTTTATTTATCCGTTCCGTTCGATACTTGCATACTTCGGACTGCTCTGCATTTTACTTTTCGTATATAAATTTCTGCCGGACTGCCATTATACGTTCAAGAGTCAGCTGCCCGGAGCCCTGATCACTTCGACGCTGTGGATGTTCTTTTCCTATATTGTCTCCCTCTATTTTATGAGGAGCGGCAGTCTTATGACGACATATGGCAGTATGACCGGTATTGTGCTGGCTATGCTGTGGCTCTATTTCTGCATGCTGTTCGTTCTTGTAGGAGCCGAACTGAACCGCATGATTTACGAGGATCCTGAGGAGAACATTCTGTTCGTTACGATCGACGGAGCGGTACAGCGGGGAAACGAGAAGAACCAGCGCATCCGTGAGCAGATCATCCGCGAGAAAGCGGAGGCAGAAGGGAACGCGTCGGGACCAAACAGTCAGGCTTATGTCATCAGACAGCCTGATGACATAGAAATAAGATGGGATGATGAGGATGAAAATAAAGAAAATATAAAATAATCCACCCTGAAAAAGACTGTTTTCTTTGACATTTGTTCCTTAACGATATAGAATTTGTTAGTATGTGTGAAAATGTATGTTTTAAATACTCTGGAGGCATATATGAGTGATATAGAACAGAAAGTAAGAGAGATTCAGGAAAATGCCATGAACGCGATCAATTCAGCAGAAGGTCTTGAAAAGCTGAATGATGTTCGCGTCTCTTTCCTCGGAAAAAAGGGTTCCCTCACAGCAGTCCTGAAATCCATGAAGACAGTCTCCCCGGAAGACAGACCGAAAGTCGGGAAATGGGTGAATTCTGCCCGTGAAGTTATCGAAGCGCAGATGGAAGAAAAGAAGAGAAAACTGGACGCCGAACGGCTTAACAGACAGCTCGCGGCTGAAGAAATCGATGTCACTCTTCCTGCGAAGATGAAATTCATCGGTCATCGCCATCCGAACACGATTGCTCTCGAGGAAGTTGAAAGAATTTTCATCGGCATGGGCTACGAGGTCATTGAAGGACCTGAAATCGAATACGATGATTATAATTTTACAAAGCTCAATATACCTGCCAACCATCCGGCAAAGGATGAGCAGGATACCTTTTATATTAATAAAGAGATCCTTCTCCGTACACAGACATCTCCGGTCCAAGCCCGTGTCATGGAGAAGGGAAAGCTCCCGATCCGTATGATCTCACCCGGACGCGTTTTCCGGTCAGATGAAGTGGATGCGACGCATTCACCGTCTTTCCATCAGATCGAGGGACTTGTAATCGACAAGAATGTCACGCTGGCTGATTTGAAAGGAACTCTTGATGTCTTTGCCAAGGAGCTGTTCGGTCCGGATACGAAGACGAAGTTCCGTCCGCATCATTTCCCGT
>DMAZ01000241.1 GCA_003446335.1 Lachnospiraceae bacterium
CCTGATACTCCTTAATTTTTTCCACTGATTCCGGAGGCAGCTTAACTTCCGCTTTGTAGAAATACAGCGTTCCATCAAAATCACTTGCAAATACTTTTTTCATGATTTCTTTCCTTTCGTTTTTAATAATACGCACAGAAGATCCCTGTTACGCTAAAGCTTATGTGTATATGATACCATGGAAAATGTATTTATTGTGATGTTTTTTGCAATTTCCTTATTTGAATATGCGACTTCTATGCTAAAATAGAGTAGCCTTTCATTATTAATTGCAGGCTTATTTTTTTCGCATGAGGTGATGAATATGAAACAGGATATATTCCGTAAAAAAAGTCTGGAGAGAATTCAGTCGCCTGACCAGATCGATGATTATGTGCGCGTTGTGACACCGAGTCTGTGGCTGCTTCTGGGTGCTATAGTTCTGCTCCTTACAATGGGAATCATGTGGGGAGTCATGACCAGAGTTGAAGCCGAAGTCACACATTCCGACGGTCAGGTCACGACGGAACAGGTCGCCCCGATTTCTTTTATATTTGATGAGGGTAGATGATTATGAGCATATTTGACAGAAAACATGCCCTGGAGCCTGTCTCCGCCGGTCATGTCGCCAAAGTGCCGGTCGTTATGCAGCTGGAAGCTCTCGAATGCGGGGCGGCTTCTCTGTGTATGATCCTGGCATTTTACGGCAAATGGCTGCCGCTTGAACAGGTGAGAAAGGACTGCGGTGTCTCAAGAGACGGATCGAATGCCAGAAATATTCTGATCGCAGCAAGGTCTTACGGACTTGAGACGAAAGCTTATCGATTCGAACCCGAATTTTTGAAGGAAAACGGAGTGTTTCCTTGTATTATTCACTGGAATTTTAATCACTTTGTCGTTCTGAACGGATTTAAAAAGAACAGGGCTGTTATAAATGATCCCGCCAGAGGAAAAGTGGAAGTGTCCATGGAGGAATTCGATGAGTCCTTTACCGGTGTGTGTATGCAGTTCTTTCCTACGGAGACCTTTGAGCCGTCCGGAAGCAGAAAGAGCATATGGGGATTCGTTAAGAGGAAACTGCACGGGACATCAGACGCGATCACTTTTTTTGTACTGACCTATATTCTGACATCTATACTGGCAATCATTGCACCTGCATTTACAAGAGTCTTTTATGACTATATGCTGCCAGGCAAGAGGCCTGACTGGACAATACCTTTCCTTGTTATCTACAGTCTGTTCGTTCTGATAGAAGTCATTATGTCTATCCTGCAGACTTTGTTCTCCCTGAGATTGGAAGGCAAATTTGCCATTATGGCAAATTCCGAGTATATGTGGCATGTGCTGAGAATGCCCGTAGAATTCTTTTCACAGAGACTTGCGGGCGACATAGCCATGCGCAAGGAGAGCAACTCTACCATCACGACGACTCTGATCAAGACAATTGCGCCCGGCGTACTGAATATGGTACTGATCGTGCTCTATTTTGTCCTCCTGATGAAGTACAGTGTGGTCCTGACGATAGTCGGCGTTTCCAGTATTCTCATCAACTGGGCTGTTTCGAGATATGTCTCGGAGAAACAGATCAATATTCAGCGTGTACAGATGAGAGATGCCGGAAAACTGCAGTCTACGACCGTATCCGGTATCGAAATGATCGAGACGATCAAGGCGAGCGGAGCTGAGAACGGTTTCTTTCAGAGATGGTCGGGATATCAGGCATCCGTAAATTCACAGGAAATAAATAATATCAAGCTGACGACAACTTTTTCGATTATTTTGTCTGTGGTACAGTCCATCACTGAACTGATCATTACCGGTATTGGTTTTCTGCTTATATTTAAGGGTCAGTTCACTCCCGGTATTTTGGCCTACTTCCGTACCCTTTTAAGCTCGTTCTCTTCGCCTGCGCTGGCTCTGATCGGGGCAGAAGCCACGATCCGTGAGATGCGTACCAATATGGAGCGTATAGAAGACGTTCTGGATTATCCGGCAGATGTTACGGAAGAGCAGATGAGGCTGAAGGATGACTTTGATTACAGGAAGCTTTCCGGCAGGGTGGAGATGAAAAATGTGACTTTCGGATATTCTCCGCTTGCTGAACCGCTTATCAAGAATTTTAATATGACGCTGGAACCCGGCAAAAAAGTGGCATTTGTGGGCAGCTCGGGATGCGGAAAATCCACTCTTGTAAAACTGCTTTCCGGCCTTTATAAGCCGTGGTCGGGAGAAATCCTCTATGACGGTATGCCGATGAGCGAGGTCGATCATAATATGTTCACGGGATCCGTTGCGGTCGTTGATCAGGACATTACGCTTTTTGAGGGAACGATTGCGGACAATATTAAGATGTGGGATACTTCCATCGAAGACTTCGAAATGATTCTTGCGGCCAGAGATGCCAATCTTCATGAGGACATCATGCAGCGTGACGGAGGCTATCGCTATAAGATGCTGGAAAACGGCCGGGATTTTTCAGGCGGTCAGAGACAGCGAATGGAAATAGCGCGCGTTCTGGCTCAGGATCCGACCATTATACTTATGGACGAGGCTACATCCGCATTGGATGCCAGAACAGAATATGAAGTCATGCAGTCTGTTGCTGCCCGGGGCATTACCTGCGTTGTCGTAGCCCACAGGCTTTCCACGATCCGTGATTGTGATGAGATCATCGTTATGGAACGAGGAGCTGTCGTCGAGCGTGGAACGCACAGTGAATTGATGGAGAATCACGGACTTTACGAAGAATTGATCACGAGTGAATAAGGAGCTTATATGAGTTGGTTTGATGAACAGATTCGCCAGAGAGTGCAGAATGATGATGATATTTTTGCTGATTCTTTCGCGCAGATGGCCAATCTGGTAAATGCTGGAAAAAAACTTGAGATCCGATTCCACTCTGATCAGGAACTTGCCGGAGAGGCAATCGGTGAAATACTGAAATTTTATCATGTCCATGCAAAAGAAATCCCGGATAATCTCAAGACTCTGGACGAGGTGCTGGAATATCTTCTCCGCCCTTCTGGTATCATGAGAAGAAATGTGCGCCTCAGAGACAAGTGGTATAAGGATGCGTCCGGAGCTATGCTGGGATCCCTGAAGGACGGACGTATCGTCGCGTTGATCCCGGGAGGAATCCATGGATACTATTATATTGATCCGGATTCAAAGGAGTCTGTTCGGATCAATGCCGGAAATGTGGAGACAATTGATAAGGATGCCATCTGCTTTTACATGTCTTTTCCGCTTCGTGAACTTGGGATCGCGGATCTGGTCTCTTACATGGCTTCACTTCTCCGACCGAGAGACTATGCACTCATGATCGGTCTGATGGCTTTTGTGACACTGGTCGGTCAGATCACGCCGATCCTTACCCGTTATCTGAACGGGACTGTTCTGACTTCCAGGAACACAATGCTCCTGACAGCGACTTTGATCACTGTATTCTGTGCGGGACTATCCGGTACTATTATCAGCCAGGTGCATCTGATAGCGAAGAGCGCCATTGAAAAGAGAATCAGTCTCTCTGTGGAGAGTGCCACGATGATGAGAGTACTTTCACTGGAACCGTCTTTTTTCAAACAATACAGCGCAGGTGAACTCTCGAGCCGTATCAGTGGTATTAATTCCCTGTGTAATACGATTTTTGACGCAATTTTCTCGACTGCGCTGACTGCTGTATTTTCTCTGATGTATATCTTTCAGATCATGCGATATGCAGCACCGCTTCTGGTACCTGCCCTGATCATCACAGGTATATCGCTTATTACGACAGCTATCATTACGCTCAGACAGGTCAAGGTCACGAAAGCCATGATGGAGGAGGGCAGTAAAGAGAGCGGAATTGTCTATCAGCTCATCGGAGGTGTAGCCAAAATCAAAAATGCGGGCGCGGAAAAGAGAGCGTTCGCCAAGTGGGCCAATCAGTATGCCAAAACAGCCAAGTATCAATATGACCCGGAACTTCTTCTGAAACTCAGCCCCACAATTTCTGCGATCATCACGATGGTCGGCACAGTAGTTATGTACTATGTAGCGATCGACGCCGGCATTACCTACGCTGATTATATGGGCTTTTCTTCAGCATACGGAAATGTAGAAGGAGCGTTCAGCGCCCTGATGTCAATGGGACTTGTAGCGGCTCAGATAAAACCACTTCTGGAAATGATCGAACCGGTGCTGAAAGCAGTTCCGGAGATTTCCGAGACTAAGCAGGTCGTTACCGGACTGAGCGGCGGTGTTGAAGTCAATAATGTTTCTTTCCGGTATAGCGAGGGAATGCCGTTGGTATTGGATAACCTTTCCCTGAAGATCCGTCCGGGTCAGTACGTTGCGATCGTCGGGAAGACCGGATGCGGAAAATCGACGTTGATGAGGCTGCTTCTGGGATTTGAGAAGCCGGACCGCGGCGCGATATTCTATGACGGGAAGGATCTGCAGTCCGTGGATGTCAAGTCTCTGAGGACAAAGATCGGTGTTGTCATCCAGAACGGTAAGCTGTTCCAGGGAGATATTTTCTCCAATATTGTCATCGCTGCACCGGGGGCTACTCTTGATGATGCATGGGAAGCAGCGGAGATGGCAGGTCTGGCTGATGATATAGAGAATATGCCGATGGGGATGAACACCATGATTTCCGAAGGCCAGGGCGGAATATCCGGCGGACAGAGGCAGAGGATCCTGATTGCGCGTGCGGTGGCCGCAAAGCCGAAGATCCTGATGCTCGACGAGGCAACAAGTGCGCTCGACAATATTACCCAGAAGATAGTATCTGACTCGCTGGAAAAACTGAAGTGTACACGACTTGTGATCGCGCATCGTCTTTCTACGATTCGGAACTGTGACAGGATCATTGTTCTGGATGGAGGAAAAATCATCGAAGACGGGACTTATGATGAATTGATTGATAAAGGAGGTTTTTTCTCGGAGCTTGTCGAAAGACAGAGGGTAGATATCTAATTGAACCGTGAAAGCTGTAAATGGGGGCGTGTGGCAGGTGACCATGCGCCGCCTGTCATTTAGAGAATACTATATCTTATCGCACAAAAGAAAAGAAGGCCGCTATGAGGGGTTGCGGCCTTCCGGGGATGCCGACAAAAGTCGGCATTGAAAAAGTGAGTGCTACTATCAGCACAATGAAAATATATCATACAAGTTTGAACAATTCATGAACAAATGATAATAAAACCAAAAAATAAAAGCTTATAATGAAGATTATAAAGGAAGGGCATTTCATGGTAGAGGCAAAAGCGGAAGTAATTCTGAAAAAAGGGGAGGGGCGTCTGCTGAAATCGGGAGCAGCGTGGATTTTTGACAATGAGATAGATACGATCAAAGGAAGTTTTGTGAATGGGGATGTCATCTCTGTGCGGGATTTTGACGGGTTTCCGATGGGTAAGGGCGTCATCAATGTGAACTCAAAGATCCGTGTTCGAATGCTGACCAGAGAGGCGGACAGAATAATTGACGAAGCCTTTTTTCGGGAACGCGTCAAAAATGCCTGGGATTATCGTAAGGCGACCGTGGATACTTCGAGCTGCCGGATCGTTTTCGGTGACGCCGATTTTCTGCCCGGGATCACGATTGACAAATACGAGGATGTTCTTGTCATAGAATCTCTTTCTTACGGTATGGATCGTATGAAAATGCTGATTCTGGATGAGCTGGTCCGCGTACTTGCCGATGACGGTGTCAGGATCAGAGGCATTTATGAGAGAAGTGATGCCAGAGAACGCCTGAAAGAAGGAATGGAAAAAACGGCGGGTTTTCTGACAGAACCATTTGACACACAGGTTCCGATAATGGAAAATGGAGTAAGGTATCTTGTCGATGTAGCGGAAGGTCAGAAGACCGGGTTCTTTCTGGACCAGAAATATAACCGGGCAGCTATAGCAAAGCTGTGTAAAGACAGAAAAGTTCTCGACTGTTTTACACACACCGGTTCCTTTGCTCTGAACGCGGCCCTTGCCGGTGCCGAAAGCGTACTGGCGGTCGATGCTTCCGAGAGGGCAGTCGGGCAGGCCGAGAAGAATGCATCCCTGAACGGGTTTACAGCAATCGAAGATCCGGAATCAGGGGCGGATCATCCCTGGATGGAGAATAACTCCGGCACACATCTTCGTTTTATCACAGCGGATCTTCTTGAAATGCTGCCGGAGCTTGAACAAAGGGGCGAAGAATATGATGTCGTGATCCTGGATCCGCCGGCATTTGCAAAATCAAAACAGAATGTCAGGAATGCAGAGAAGGGCTACCGCAAGATCAACCGTGCCGGTATGCGCATCGTGAAAGACGGAGGGTTTCTTGCGACGTGTACCTGCTCGCACTTCATGACACGGGAACTGTTTGAGGAAATGCTGAGAAGAGCCGCCAGAGAAGCTCATGTGCGCCTGCGTCAGATCGAGGCAAGAACGCAGTCTCCGGATCATCCGATTCTGTGGGCAGCAGAGGAAAGCTCCTACCTGAAGTTTTATATTTTCCAGGTAATACGGGATCGGCGCTGATACTGCCGGGAATGATGAACGGTATTTTGAAAGGATGAATTATGACATACGAAGAGGCAAAGAAAAAGCTGAGGGCTTATGGCCAGGAACAGTTGCTGGCATTTTATGATGAACTTGCAGAGGAAGAGCAGGTATCCCTCCTTCAGCAGATCGATGAGACCGATTTTTCCATCGTGCAGGCTCTTGAAAAGGAAAAGGAGGATGCAGCTCCCGGGAAACTTTCTCCTCTGGCGGCTTTGACGATTCCTCAGATTGCTGCAAGGAAAGAGGAATTCAGAAATGCCGGTCTGAGAGCGGTTCGTGAAGGAAAAGTGTGTGCAGTCCTTCTCGCCGGAGGAATGGGGACCAGGCTTGGAAGCTCTGATCCCAAGGGTATGTTCGACATCGGCATTACAAAGCACGTTTACATTTTCCAGCGTCTGATCGAGAACCTTCTGGATGTAGTGCGGGAATCCGGTACGTGGATCCGTCTCTTTATCATGACGAGTGAGATCAATGATGCAAAGACCCGGGAATTTTTCAACGAACATGAGTATTTCGGTTATCGTCCGGATCAAATCGTCTTCTTTAAGCAGGATATGGCCCCGACAGTCAGTTTTGACGGAAAAGTCCTCCTTGAAAGCAAATGCAGAATCTCCACATCGCCCAACGGGAACGGGGGCTGGTTCTCATCTATGATCCGCGCCGGTTTCGGAGATATCATAAAAAAAGAGGGCATCGAATGGCTGAACGTATTTTCCGTGGACAATGTCCTTCAGAGGATCTGCGATCCGGTATTTATCGGAGCAACGATCCTTTCAGGATGTGAATCCGGTTCCAAGGTACTTCGAAAGGTCAGTCCGGATGAGAAGGTGGGCGTCATATGTAAAAAGGACGGACGCACCGCTGTAGTCGAATATACGGAAATGACGGATGAAATGAGAAATTCCGTCGATGCGGACGGCGAGTATCTGTATTATTTCGGAGTCACCCTGAACTATCTCTTCCGGGTCGAAGGACTCATGCGCGCACTTGATCAGGAGCTTACGATTCACATTGCAAGAAAGAAAATTGCCTGCATCGATGAATTCGGAAACGAAGTAACACCTGAGGAGCCGAACGGATGTAAGTTCGAGCTGTTCATATTTGACCTGCTTGGGGCACTTGACGGGTGCCTGCCTTTTGAGGTCGTGAGAGAGTATGAATTTGCTCCGATCAAAAACAGAACAGGGGTCGATTCCGTTGATACCGCGCGGGAGCTTTGTAAAAAGAACGGAATAGAACTGTAAAAAGACTTCCCGGATGCAGGGCAGATACGCAGCGGGAGGTCTTAGTAAGAATCTTGAGGAAAAACAGGAGATATGGAAGAAAGAGAGAGAAAACTTGCCCTTCTGATAGACTCGGACAACGTGTCCGCAAAATACCTGAACGGTATTTTTGATGAACTGGCCCAGTACGGGCTTATCACCTATCGGAGGATTTATGGGGATTTTACTTCCCAGGCCAACGCCAGATGGAGCGAGAGACTGCTTGAGAAATCAATTATTCCGATTCAGCAGTTCTCGAACACGACAGGAAAGAATGCGACAGACTCCGCACTGATCATTGATGCGATGGATCTGCTTTACAATTCCAATGTGGATGGTTTCTGCATCGTATCTTCAGACAGCGACTTTACCAGACTGGCCAGCCGTCTTCGCGAATCCGGCAAAATTGTTGTCGGTATGGGGGAGAAGAAGACACCTGACTCCTTCCGTGCAGCCTGCACGGTCTTTACGGAGCTGGAGAACCTGCTTGAGAATGAGAACGCGACGAGCGGGACAGACAAGGAAGTTATTGAGAAGGATATTATCAATATCATTACTCAGAATGATAATAAAGGCAAACCGACCGGTTCCGGCGAAATCGGAAGCAAGCTTCAGAACAAGTACCCCGATTTCGATATACGGACATTCGGATACAGCCAGTTGTCTAAATTCCTGGAAGACATGGAAGCAATCGAAGTCCTGAAAGAGAACAATGCCATCACGGTCAGACTGAAGGATGAGAAGTCTGAGGAAGATCAGACGATACAGGATATCGTGGACATCGTGAGAAAACGTTCAAAGCCGATCGCTCTGGCAACGCTGGGTCAGGAGATCCGCAGAAAGCACAGGAATTTCAATGTGAAGCTGTACGGTTACAGTCAGTTATATAAGTTCATTGACAGTATTCCGGAACTGACCGTTAAGGGTGATAAGAATGACAGAAAGGTCAGCTATACAGAAAAAAAGAAGAAATAAAAAAGAAGAAAAAAGCTGCCGCGTCAGAGCAGGAGGGCCTGCTTTGCGCGGCAGCTTTTGGCGGATCGCAGACACACGTGCGCAGCTATAGGCGCCTTGGCGCCGCGCACGTCGCGGCAAGAACGCTGAGGCGTTCTTGAATGCGATAAGATAATCATTCCTGCGGTCTGAATTCCAGACTGTCATCGGACATGCTTTCGATAATTGCCAGAGAGCGGACATCGATACCGCGGGCGCGGAGCTCTTTTCCTCCTACCTGGAAGCCTTTCTCAATGACGATGCCGACACCCTCAAGGGTAGCGCCGGCTGTCTGAATAATGTCAATCAGACCTTCCACTGCACAGCCGTTGGCGAGGAAGTCATCGACGATCAGTACGTGGTCGTCCGGTGACAGGAATTTTTTAGAAAGTATGACATCATATGTTTTCTGATGAGTGTAGGATTTTACCTTGGTCGTGTAAAGGCTTCCGTCCAGATTGATGCTTTGTGCCTTTTTTGCAAATACAACGGGAACGTTAAAATACTGAGCTGTAATAGCAGCGATGGCAATTCCGGATGCTTCGATCGTCATGATCTTGGTGACGTTTTTCTCAGCAAATACTCTTTTGAATTCCTTTCCGATCTCATTCATGAACTGAATGTCGATCTGATGGTTGAGGAAATTGTCTACTTTCAAAATGTTGCCTGGTCTTACCTGTCCATCTTTAAGAATTCTCTCTTCGAGTGCCTTCATTCGGTATCCTCCAATTTGAAAACATATGCGATTTGATCTATTGTCGCCGGTTACAAAGATTTTTGTCTATTCTACAACGAGGCTTCAAAAAATACAATAAAAAATGCATCTGTGTTATACTTAATCGAAATAAGAAGCCGGCGGGAGATTATGAGCATGGGAACAGATACGGGAAAACTGAATATCGGCAGCGGGAACGGGACCAAAGACCTGCCTGTCGTCCGGATTTCAGTGAGAACTCTTGTCGAGTTCCTTTTAAGGAGCGGAGACCTGGACAACAGATCGGGCGGGGGATTCGACGCGGAGGCTATGCTTGCGGGAAGCCGTGTCCATCGCAGGCTCCAGAAGGGTATGGCCGGAGATTATCAGGCAGAGATGTCTCTGTATGACGAGTTAGAATGCGGGACCTATATTTTGAGGATCGAAGGCCGCGCGGACGGTGTGTTCACGGATGATGGGGTTCACACATTCGGGAGCAGGGAAAAAGAATCACTTCCTCTGGTCATGGTGGATGAGATCAAAGGTGTTTATATGGAACCAGACAGTATTGACGAACCGGTCCGGGTCCATCTGGCGCAGGCGAAGTGTTACGGCGCGATCCTGCTCCGCCGATATCTGAAAGACGGATGGAATGACCTTGCATGCAGAACGGATGCGATCGGCATCCGCATGACTTATGTGAATCTCGAAGAAGACCGCAAAATAAAACATTTTACGGAAATCTGCCAGGCTTCGGAAATTCTTATCTGGTACGATGAGATCTGCAGGGCCTACCGCAGGTGGGTCGACTGGCAGATCGGATGGAGAAAAGAACGGGATGCATCCATGGGACCGCTCACCTTTCCCTTTCCGTATAGAAAAGGTCAGAAGAATCTTGTATCCTCTGTCTATCTGACCATCAGGGAAGAGAAAGAGCTGTTCCTGATGGCGCCGACCGGCGTCGGGAAAACAATGTCTGTCGTATATCCGTCTGTCCGGGCCATGGAACAGGGATTATCAGGTAAGATTTTCTATCTGACTGCCAGAAACCAGACGCTGACCGTAGGAGCGGAAGCGTTCCGTATTCTGAGGGACAGGGGGCTCAGGATGAAGACGATCGTGCTTACATCCAAGGAGAAGATCTGTCCGATGAATGAACCGTCCTGCAATCCGGATGACTGTCCGTATGCCCGGGGACATTTTGACAGGATCAATGATGCGGTATATGAATTCATAGGAGAAGAAGATTATTTCGACAGGGAGCGGATCAGAAAGCAGGCTGAAAAATGGAAAGTCTGTCCTTTCGAACTGGGACTGGATACATCCGTCTGGTGTGACGCGGTCCTGTGCGATTATAATTATGCGTTCGATCCCAATGCGCGTCTGCGCCGGTTCTTCGGCGAAGGGAACGGAGGGGACTATATCTTTCTTGTCGATGAGGCCCACAATCTTGTGGAAAGGGCAAGAGAGATGTACAGTGCCGAGCTCGTAAAAGAGGATGTACTCGCCGCAAAAAATGCGATCAGGAAAAAAGGACCGAAAGCTGCCCGCCAGCTGGAAAAATTAAATAAACAGCTGCTTGCCATGCGCAGATCGCTGGATCTGACAGAGGCAGAAGAACCGGGAAAATACAATGTCTATGAGAAGATAGAAGCACTCGACGAAAAATTTGTGGGAGAACTGCTGAGAGCATACGGAGAACTTCAGGAGTTCTTCAAAGAGCGAAGACAGAACGGAGGAAGTGCTGAGGAGAGCGGGAAAGGAGAAGAACAGTCTGCAGACGAGTCGGATGTTCTGACCGATTTTTATTTTGGACTTCGGGATTTTGTGAACACATACGAAGCTATGGATGACGATTATGTGATCTGCACCTTCCGGGACGAGGACCGGCATTTTCATATGAAGCTCTTCTGCGTCAATCCGGCAAGGAGACTTCAGGAGATCCTTGATAAAGGACGTTCCGCTGTCTTCTTTTCGGCGACGCTTCTGCCGGTCGGATACTATAAGAGCCTGCTCAGCCGGAGAGAAGATAACTATGCGGTCTATGCGGAGAGTTCTTTTCAGGATGATCAGAAAATTATTCTGGTAGGCAGAGATGTCAGCACCAGGTATCGAAGCCGCAATGAGGGCATGTATCACCGGATCGCCTCTTACATTCATGAGACGGTGATCTCCAGGAAAGGCAACTACATTGCCTTCTTCCCCTCCTATAAGTTCCTTCAGGCAGTCCTGGACATTTACCGTGCGGAATTTGACGAGCCGGATGTAAATTATGTAGCTCAAAGCAGATACATGGGTGAGATGGACAGAGAGATCTTCCTTGAAAATTTTTATGAGGATCCCGCGATGTCCATGGTCGGCTTCTGCGTGATGGGGGGCGGATTTTCTGAGGGAATAGATCTTGTGGGGACCAGGCTTATAGGTGTAATTGTTGTCGGATGCGGCCTGCCACAGGTCTCCCGGGAGACAGAGATCCTCAGAGACTATTATGACAGGCAGGAAAAGAAAGGCTTTTCATACGCATATCTGATCCCGGGAATGAATAAGGTGCTGCAGTCGGCAGGGAGAGTGATCCGAACATCTGAAGACAGAGGCGTGATCGTACTGCTGGATGACAGGTTCCTGACGAGAGAGTGTCAGGCCATGTTTCCCCGTGAGTGGAGCAGTTATATACCCTGCCGGTCGGATCAGGTCAGAGAGATCCTGACAACGTTCTGGGAGGGCGGAAAAGAAAGGAATGACAAATGAACATAACCGTTTATCTGGGAGCCAATCCCGGAAAGGATGACAAATATAAAGAAGGTATATGGGAACTCGGGAGCTGGATCGCGGCCGGCGGACACCGCCTCATTTATGGAGGAAGCGCAGTAGGCCTCATGGGAATTCTGGCGGACGCGGTCCTTAAAGGCGGCGGAGAAGTCATCGGTGTGGAACCGGACTTTTTTGTACGTGACGCACTTCAGCATGACGGCATTACAGAGCTTATTGTTACGAAGGATATGCAGGAGCGAAAGAAAATAATGCTTGAGATGGGCGACATATATATCGCTTTTCCCGGTGGGACCGGTACTCTGGAGGAGATTTCCGAGGCAATTTCACAGACTAAGCTCGGCCTCTCCGATAAGAAGTGCATCCTCTATAATCTTGACGGATTTTATGATCCGCTCATCGAGATGTATGACAGGATGATGAACGAGGAATTTTTATACCGCGAGGAGATGAGACGGGTCTACTATGCAAAATGTGTGGAGGATATTGCGGAAATCATCGATAAAGGGAGGATGTAGTTCCGACACAGCGGTAAGATCCGGTCTTTGAAAGAATAAAAAATGCTGATGAAAACGGGACTGCTGCATTCTGGAAATGTTACCACTGTATAGTGCGGAAATCTGCAAATGACTTCTGCTGTGTAAAGTGGTGACACTCCATAATGCGGCAGTCCCGTTCAATCAAGAACGCCAATTTTTAATCTCTATTGGCTGAAACATTTCGATCAGTCATTCAGACCGTCGATGTAGACCCTGTTTCCATCCTCATCGTAAATCTCGTAGGAACCGTCATAATAGCGAAGATCGACCGGATCGCCGTCACCGTCGACCAGCTTGCCGTATTCGGAGTTTACGGAATCGGATGCAGTGGATTCATCACCTGTCGAGGAAGAAGGCGTCTCGGGCATGACAACATAATTGGAGTTGACATAACCTGTCTCACCATTGTATTCCACAATATACCAATCTCCCTGGGAACCGATCACGGTGATTTCGTCACCTTCTTCGTACCCGCCGAGTATATCCGCTTCGATATCAGCCTCTTCGCGGACATTGATATCGGCTGTGACGATCATTGTCTTCGGTGAGGAAGAATCGTCTGCTGAGGTACCGTTCTCTGCCGTGGTCCCCTCTGCGGGTATAGCCTGTACTGTCTGAGTTCCGTCTGTGAGATTGACAGCCGGAATCGGTGTGATAATATCGGTACCCCCTGGCTGCACGGTCGATTCATCTGCGGCAGCAGGAGTTACAGAAGCTGATGCCGTGCTTTGTGTGGTGCTTTCCGTTCCGGAAACTGTGCCTGCAACGCTGAGGTCGGAAATGCTTTGGTCTGCTACTGTTTCTGTTTCCGCACCTTCTTTAGAACCACCGCATGCCGCGAATGTTCCGGCAAGAGCGAGAGACAGAAGAACTGCAAAGATTCTTTTTTTCATACAACAACCTCCTGAAAAATAAAAGCAGATACAGGTCATATTTTACTATAAATTTGTATGTACTGCGAGAGGAAGTTTTTGAAATTTGCATTTTCGCAATGATAGAGGTCTGATGAGAGGGTCCGGGAAGTCTATTTTACTATGGTCTTAATTCTAATGCGAAAAACGCTCTGATCGGATTCCCCTTCGATGAGCTTTGAATCTTCCGATTGATAAGCCTTTATAACGACGGTATCTCCCAGACGGATCTCCTTCAGATATTCTGCTTCGATCATCGTGTGGTCGTAACCCGTATTCTCATCCGGCGGCAAAATGTCGTCGACCAGATCGAAGTAGCGGCAGTTATTGACATGTCCGTTGATATCGATCTGACTGAAGCGTGCAGAGTAAGTTTCCGTCTTACAAAGTGTCAGTCCTGACGGATCCCTGAAACAGACAGCCAGCGATCCGGGAATATCCAGTTCGTCACCGGTCGAAAAACCGTCTATCTCAATATCATATTCATCGGGAAATACAAAACTGCGGCTGCTCTCAGACAGCAGCATCCACACGGCACAGCCTCTTACGAGAAGGTCTTCACCCGAGCGTATTTCATAATATCTGGGAAAGAAGACCCGCATGGTCCTGCCCGGCCAGGTGCGCAGGGTCACAGTCTCGTCATAGCGCGGCATCCTTATGATTTCCGCCGACTGCTTAGTGATGATCCACAGAAGACCGCGGTCCAGCGTTTTTTCACGGCCCATCCCAAGATTTTCCGTATGAGATATGGAGGCTTCCTGGAAAAAGCCGAGCATGGCGGAGAGTCTGAGCTGACGGTTCTGTGTTACATCCCGACTGTGTATAGTGAACGTCCTCTCAAAAAAATCCATGTCTGTTCCACTCATTTTTTCGAATACTTTTCAATTGCGTCGACGAGCTGTCCGAATGTCCTGAGCCGGTTCCACTGACGATTCGGGATCTTAATGTCGAACTCTGCCTCGATTTTGCAGATAACGAGAATAAAATTCATGGAATCCATTCCCATATCGGTATTTACGACCGAACTTTCCGTAATTTCCACTCCGTCCAGTTCCGGCACACAGTTGTGTATGATCTTCAACGTCTTTTCTTTGATTTCATCTCTCGTATATTGAGCCATGTTATTGTATTCCCCCATCTATTTCCCAGCGTCTTATTTTTCCGGTCGCCGTTCGCGGAAGCGGTCTGCCAAAGAATAAAACATCACAGATCCTGACGCTGCGAGTCAATTTTTCATTATACTGCCTGACGATTTCCCATACCGCATTAAGCCGGTCATCCTGTTTGCCGCCGAGAATGACAGCAGGTCTGCCTTCCTTCAGGATGACCGCGACGTCATCTGTTCCAAGAAGGGACGACAGATCCTCTTCATATTCGGGACAGAATATTTTGGTTCCGTCCGGAAGGACCAGCATATCTTTTTTGCGGCCCTTAAGATGCAGTGCACCTTTTTCATCCAGTGTGCCCAGATCCCCCGTGTACAGACGGTCATCGGTCATGGGGATCAGTTTGCCGGAAGTCAGATCAAGATAGCCTTTCATCATGCAGGGTGTCTTCACCGACACTTCACCGTCTGCCTCGATACATATATCTGCTCCGGGACAAGGATACAGAGCATAGGGATCTTTCTGATCCCGGGTGATCGCCAGTCCGCTGGATGTCTCTGTCAGTCCGTACCCAAGGTAGACTTTAATTCCGGCTTGCTGAAGCTCTTTCACCGCACTTTCATCAAGAGGCGCAGCACCGATAAGGGCGACCTTAAGGCTGTTTCCCAGACAGCCGCGGCTCATGAGCATTTTCGCCAGGGATGGCACGACCGGCAATATGGTAGGTTGGAAAAAAGCGCAGTCTTCCAGCAGGAAACGCGCGCCTCTTCCGAGTGCCACAGCCGCTCCGTAGGTCAGCCCCCAGAGCATTGCACAGACGAAGCCGAAAACATGAGAGAGAGGAAGGAGCGACAGGATAACATCACCCGGTCCGCATGGAAGCATACACTGTCCGGACCAGCTGCTTGTAAGAAGGCTTTCGGACGTAAGGACGACTGCCTTGGAACTGCTGGTCGTTCCCGAGGTGAAAAAGAGCAGACGGCCTTCCTTTTCACAGTTTTCTGTGAGTACTTCCTTTTTTCCGCGCACGGCATATGCCGACAGCTCTTCTCTCAGCTCGGGATCGACTGCATGAATGCTTTCTGTTCCTGCCAGTTCGGCCAGAAGGAACAACATTTCATCCGGTGTGTTTTCATCGACAAGTACTACGTCGCATCCGGCAAGAACATCAGCGAAGATCCTGATCAGTGTCGCCGCCTCGTGGTCGGTCACGATCAATTCGCTCCGGATGCCGGACTTTTTGACATCTTCCTGTTCCGCTCTGATCATACGGGCAAGCTCCGCATAGGAAAGAGCCTTGCGGCCGCTTCCGTAAATGAGAGCAGTTCCCTGATTGCTTTTCCATGTATCGATCAGTTGATTAAAATCGTGGTACATTTGCATAAAATTACTCCGTTTATTGCAAATATCTTGTGCCAATTATATAATGTTAATAGGATTATTTCTACATAAATTAATAATAATTATATAAAAGGAGACAACATGGCGAATTTGAACGAAAAAATCTGTATTATCGGAGCAGGTCCGGCAGGCCTTTCTGCAGCAATGTATCTTGAACAGAAAGGCTATTTCAATTATGTGGTCCTTGAGAAAGAAGATCATGTAGGAGGAAAATGTCATTCGCCGTACTATAACGGCAGAAGATACGAGATGGGCGCCATCATGGGCGTACCGTCCTACTATGCTGTACATGATGTCGAAGAATTCTGCGGCATCACGCACGATGGCCCGAAACTGAATCGAAATTATAAGAATATACAGGGCAAGGTCATTGAGCCTTTCGAACCGAAGAAGAACATACTGAAAATCCCAAGACTTCTCAGAATGAGAAAACAGCTCAAGAAATTCGGTGAACTTCTTGAGACAAAATATAAAGGATATGACGTGAACGGACACCGCGGCGTTGCCGAGGGACGTTATGACGGATATGCCGTCACGCCCGGACGTGAAAAAATTGCCGGTGAGAATCCTAATCTTCGCGATCTGGCGCTTCCGTTCAAGGAATTCTGCGAACTGAACGGTGTCGAACTCATTCAGGATATCTGGATCGGCCCGTATACATCGTTCGGTTACGGATACTTTGATGAGATTCCGGCAGCTTATGTCTTAAAATACCTTGATTTCCAGACGACTATGAACTTCGTCAAGATCAATCTCTGGACATGGCAGGAAGGAACACAGTTCATCTGGGAGACTCTGAATGATAAGCTGAAGAACCAGGCTCGTCTGAATTCCAATATCACATCGGTCGAGCGCCACGACGGCAAGGTATTTGTCACTGTGAACGATGAGGTCGAGGTATTTGACAAAATTATTATAACGGCTCCGCTTCAGTTCATGCCGAAGTATTTTGATGCCACTGAGGAGGAGAGAGAGCTCTTCTCGAAAATTGATTACGAGAGATATGATGTGCTTGCAGTCGAGACAAAGCCTGAAAATCATCCCGAGATTTCCTATTATATCTTCGACAACATGACACCGGAGAGGTATGGACATCTGATGGTCTACTATCGCCGCTGGAGAGACAGTCTGGATCAGGTCATCACGACTTATGCTCTGCGCAACCACAGAGGCAAGAGAGTGTATAAGGCTGAGGCATGCAAGAAAATCGTACTGAAGGATCTTGAAAAAATGGGCAATGCGGCTTCGAAGGTCGTTAATGAAAAGTCCTGGTATTACTTCCCGCATGTGTTCTCGGAAGACTATGCAGCCGGATGGTATGACAAGGTAGAAGCTATGCAGGGTATGAACGGTACATACTATGCAGGTGAGATCATGTCTTTCGGTGATATGGACGAGACAGCCGAATATTCCAGAGAACTGGTAGAGAGATTCTTCTGATAAGGTTTTTCTGATAAGGAACAGACAATTGGTGAGGGGGATATGGGGCTGTCCCAATCCCCCACTTTTGTGATTGACCGGATATCTTAATAGGAGCGTATATGAAGTTTTATAAAGAACATTATGATGTGATCATCATGGGAGCAGGTCTCGCCGGCCTGTCAGCAGCTCTGCAGCTTCAGGCCAAAGGTGTCACGGATATCCTGATCCTGGAGAAGCATAATCTGCCCGGTGGACTTGCTACCAGCTATGTGAGGAACGGAATCGAGATCGAAGCTACCCTTCACGAGATGATGTCGATCGGTGATGAACAGGATCGTCTCAAAGTCGGAAAGTTTTTTGATGAGATGGGAATCGATATAGACTGGCTGAAGGTCCCGGAAGCATACCGATTTATCGAAAAGACCAAGGGAATCGATATAACGCTGCATGCCGGCTTTAAGACGATGTCTGACGAAATCGATGAGCAGTATCCGGGCTGGGGAGACAAAGTCTATGAGTTCATGAATCTGTGCAATAGAGTCTATGATTCCATGAATATTCTTTCTGTTACCCCGATGAGCAAGCCGGAGATGCTGATTAAGCATCCGGACTTTGTCAAGACGGTCGGCTATTCGGCAAAGCAGGTCATGGATACTTTTCATTTCCCGCAGGATATTGTCGATATCCTCACTCCTTACTGGATCTATGTCGGTAACCCGATGAGCTCCCTGCCCTTTACGATCTATGCATTTCTGATGGCGGATTATTTCCGCGGCGGCA
>DMAZ01000063.1:0-2102 GCA_003446335.1 Lachnospiraceae bacterium
GCTGTCAGGGCCGTCTGCATTTGCCGACTTGATTAAAAAAGCCTGAAACCGCATTCCGTCTTGTGCATTAAAAAGCCTGCTGATATCATGTAATGGGAGGGCTTTTAAAATGGAAGAATATTCATCAAATATTAAAAAAGAACCGGATGATTCCTACACCTGGACTTGTTCTATTGATCCTCAGTACTACCGGGATAGTTTGAAACCGGGCCTCTATGCGTGTATCGGCATAGCTGTTTTTCTGCTGCTTTTCGGCATGTACCTTTCGAATCGGTTCCATGACTGGACGCAGTTCCTGATTGTTCTCGGGTGCGTAGCGGTCTATCTTTTGATTACTTTTCTGACCTTCCGTCTGGCTTTTAGTGCGGATGATCCGCATGATACTTATAAAATGTCAGACACATACGTCAAGAACGGCTATGGAAAATCTTCCGTTTACTTTGATTATGATAAAGCGAAAACTGCCGTTATAACAGGAAAGTACATAGAACTGTATGGGAAGCGCAAGAGGATACGTATTTATACTCCGGAGGAAGACTTCCCGTTCGTATCAGGCTTTATTTTGAATCGTCTCCCCGGAGATTGTGAACGCAGATACGAGTGGGAGAGATGAAGAGAAGAGTGTGAGGTTTTTTATGACGAGGCAAATATTTTACAACGGATCTTTCATCAAAGCTTATATTCGGCTCTTTTTTCTTTGCGTGATCCTTCCCGTTATTCTTCTTGGCGGATGCGGCCGCAAACCGGTATCATTGGAAACTACCGATGAGATGTTCGAGCAAACGCAGGATAATGCGGAAATATATGTCTTTATGTTCGAGGATCGGATTTATACCGTTGATACCATCGATGAAATAAGTACTGCCGCAGGTGAATCCATGAAAAACGGAGGGTTCTATAAGCTCACGGCGGATGTCACTTATCTGAACGGCGGCGTCGCCGGATATGTAAATTATCCGAAGATAAAAAGAGTCTCTAAATGTGAGGAGATTTCGCCTCTGGAGCTTGACCTTCCGGATATAACGAAAAAGAGGTACGGTCTCTGTAAGATCGGCGATTATGCCGACGGGGATATTTTCCTGAATGAGTACGGCAAAATTGCTGTCTGGCAGGATGGCGCCTGGATATACCGTTACGAGAAAGAATATGACGGGGAGGACGGAACCCTCATATGCTGTCTCAGAGATGTTCCGGAAGATACGATAAACGCAGGGGTCCGCGACGGGGTCCTTAGCTGCAGGGAATATTTCGTGGTCCCGCCGCATGATTCAGGGGACGCGTCGGGCGGCGATTGAATTTGCAGCTATCCTGTTGCTGATCGGTTATAGGCCGCATGTATCCGAACTGCGTTCCTTATAGTGCTTTTTATATTGACGAAGGTTACTTGAAGTAACCGAAATTTTTTACAGGCAGGTGACAGTATGATTGCTGCTTACGAAGGAAATCGCCCATATATTTTTGTCAGTTACGCGCATAAAGACAGCCGGGAAGTGTTCGATCTGATCGAGAAACTTTCGGCGAGAGGCTACCGGATCTGGTATGACGAAGGTATCGAACCGGGATCGGAATGGCCGGAGAATATAGCCAATCATCTGCTTCGTGCAGATATGGTCATGGCTATGATCACCAATGACTCAATGGACTCAGTCAACTGCAGAAGAGAAATCAATTATGCTCTGTCCAAAAACAAGCCGTTTCTCGCCGTAGTTCTGGAGAAGACGGAAATACCGGCGGGAATGGAACTGCAGCTGTCTTCCCAGCAGAGTGTCCTGAGATACAACTTCAAGGAAGAGGCACGCTTTCTGGATAAAATCGAGTCCTGCTCCTATATGGATTCCTGCAGGATCGACCCGGCAGCGGACAGTTCCGACGAAGCAAATACCCAAAAGACAGAGCACAAAGTATCCGGGAAAACAAAGCCGGAGATCCGTATCATAGCCGGACTGGGCATCATTCTGGCTGCCCTGATCATCTTTTTTGCTGTTTCCCGAAACAAACCCATAAAGGAACCGCTTGAGAAAAACGAACCGACAGGAACGGCGGCTGACAGCAGTGCAGTGGGTCCGGACAGCAGCGCAGTCGGTCCGGACAGCAGTGCAGTG
>DMAZ01000063.1:2248-4976 GCA_003446335.1 Lachnospiraceae bacterium
AGCTCCGGCAGAAACAACGCCGGATCCTCGGTGGATCTACTCCGTATCGACAGATGATGAGAACCTTACGTACACTTTCCGCAGCGGTCCTGTCATTGTCATGCCGATTTCCTGGAACAATAAGATCAAAGTTATGGAGGAGAACAACCGGTTCGTCTTTTACCATGAGGCCAGCCAAAGCTCCTGGCAGAATGAAGGCTATGAACATTCGGGCGTTCTGTTCTCCCTCTGTTACAGCAAGACACAGGATTACAAGAATCTGCCCAGTTACAGCGAACTGGGAAGAACGGCTGAGGAATATTATTATCTTATGTATCCGACCGACGTACAGGGATATTTGAATAATGAATTGATTTATAAAGAGTATGATCAGATGTGGCAGGAGATCGATTATGTGAAGAGGCACTCCTCTTTTTCCCTGAATTAAGAGCATCATGACCGGTGCGGGAGGTCATCATGAAAATAGTTGTTGTTGTGTCTGCGGCGTGTGCGATCATGATGGTATTAATTGCCAATTTGCTTCTGAAGCCGCAGGCAACTAAGAGATTTTTCGTCCTTGCAGGCGGCGCGGCCAATTTTCTCGGCTTTTTCCTTTATGGGTACGGCTACTCAATAATGGAAAAAAATACACTGATGGCCATTCTCAAGACGCTGTTTGCCGTTTTCGGAATGTTTCTCGGAAAAGATTCATTCGGAGATATGTCAAAGCTGCCTTTTTTTTCCTTCCTTCCTGTCAAGTTCTTCTTTTATATGGCACAGATCCTTGCCCTCTACGTTACGGCAAGTGCCGCCATGACGGCTTTCGGCGCGGGGTTCATAAACCGCGTCAGGGGGCTTCTGCTGCGCAGGGGTGAGTTGAACATTTTCCCATTCGTGAACGAACATACGCTGTACCTCGGAAGCGAACTGTGCAGCCAGGGAGAAAAGGTCCTTTTTATCTGTGATAAAAGCACCTCATCTGAAGTTCTGGAAAAAATACGGGATATGAGAGCGGTGCATACCGCTCACAATGCCGCTTTTTCGGCGAGCGAAATTTTTCTGAAAACAATCGGCATGGAGCGGCCCGGCCGTCAGGTCACTCTTTTCGCGGTGGGAAATTCCGCTATGGCAAATATTACTTACGCCCGGTCCTTTCGCAAGTCCATGAAAAATCTCCGGATCCCGACGGCCGACACACGTCTGATTCTGTGCGCAAATGAATATTTTGACATAACTTCCCTGATGCACACGGATACGCATTACGGATTTGAAAATGTCCGCGTCTTCGAAGATACCGCTTTAGCCGCCAGAATTATGATCACGGACTGCCCTCCGTACAAAACGATTACATTTGATGAAAATGCCTGTGCAAATGAAGATTTTCATGTCATGATCGTCGGATTCGGAACGATGGGACAGGCAGCCCTGAAAGCGCTGGTCATGCACGGACAGTTCGTCGGAAGTCATTTTTCAGCCATGATTTTTGATCCGGCAGGAAAATCGAGAAGCGGCGCTTTCAATCTGATGTATGAAGGTATGTTGAGCCGATATGATATTTCATTTTCGGATAAGGACGGACGGAGCGAAGAGGCATTTGACTATCTTCGCCGTCATGCCCGGGATCTGCGGTATATTGTGATCGCCACGGGCGGGCAGACGGATTCCGAACTGGAATATTCCTATGCAAGCATCCTGCATTCGGTCAATCCCTCGGCGTATCTCATTTCGTGCCGATCATCCGACGTGACGGAGATCCGCACGGAGGAAGACGGAATTGTGCGGAAGACCTGGCCTCTTTACAACATTGACATCGTGTCCGGGGAGACCATGGACCGGAGGGCGATGGAACTGAATCAACATTACTGCGGAGATAACGGAAAAACAGCGAAAGAGAACTGGATCGCCTGCGATTATTTTAACCGCCTGAGTTCAGAGGCATCCGCAGATTTTGTTCCCGCCTTTCTTTACATGGCGGGGAGGACGAAAGAGGAGGTGCTCCAAAACGGGCTGGCGCTCACGAAAAAGCAGGAAGAGACGCTCTGGCAGACGGAGCATGAGAGGTGGTGCGCGTTTTTATTTGCCCACCGCTATCGAACGATGACGTTGGAGGAATGGAATGCGCGGGCGGAGCTTTATGCCCGTGAAAAAGCAGAGAAAGGCTTTTCCGATATTAAGATCGGGAAGAACCGGCGTGACAGGACGCATGCGTGCCTGATCCCGTGGGAGGAGCTTCCGGCGCTTGATTTGAGAGAGCAGGCTGTCACGGGAATCGACCCGGATTATCAGGAGATAGACCGCCACATGATCCAGCTTATTCCGCAGCTGCTGGAATGAGTCTGCATGCGGCGGGACCGCGCTGACATAAGTGCCGGCCTGCGGCGGCTCCTTCCGGTGACTTCATTCGAGAGAGTCGCGGATGTTGAAGTTGACGACCGGGGAGCAGATGAGCATGACGGACTCCTGGCGGAAGAAGGTGCACAGGTCCCGGGCTATATTATACACCGTCTTTTTGGGGGCTCCGATGAGCGTGACCAGGAGCGTGTTCTCATCGACCCAGCTCCCGTCGTCGTGAAAGTAGCCTCCTTCGATTACCTGCACGGAGAAGGGGGTGCGATAGCTTTTGCAGACGTGCTTCAGAACGGCTTTGTATTTTTCTGTTTCAAAGTGCTGTTCATGGGTGTCTTTGTCGCGAAGGCCTACATAGATTCTTGCTTCCAGCATGATTATCTCCTTATGGTGGGTGACGGAC
>DMAZ01000047.1:0-167 GCA_003446335.1 Lachnospiraceae bacterium
CGGGACGGATGACAGCAGCACAGCGGCAGACGAATCCGGGATTGATGACAGCAGCATGTCGGACAGATCCGGGACGGATGACAGCACGTCGGCAGACGGATCCGGGACGGATGACAGCAGCATGTCGGACGGATCCGGGACGGATGACAGCAGCACAGCGGCAGACG
>DMAZ01000047.1:245-5714 GCA_003446335.1 Lachnospiraceae bacterium
ATCCGGGACGGATGACAGCAGCATGTCGGACGGATCCGGGACGGACGACAACAGTACGTCGGCAGACGAATCCGGGGAGGATGACAGCAGCATACCGACAGACGGATCCGGAGAGGATGACAACAGTGTAACGGCAGATGAATCCGGAAAAGACACTGTGCCGGATGAATCTTACCAGAGATTCCTGCCGGGTGAGACAGAAGATATCTGGAATCATATACAGGGAAGAGACGTAATAGGGTCCGAGCTGATCAGGGATATCATGCTCGATCCATGGAAAAAAGCTGTAAAGGGATCGGAAGATGGGTCTGTGCCTGCCGGACAGGATACCTGAATACACGATAGCCGGAACCTTTACCGGAAAGGAGCTCTATGTATATAAAAAATGTAAAGGTCTACGGACCGGATCGGATTTTCCGCGAGGGCGGTATAGGAATAACCGGCGATGTATTCTCCGACGCTGTGGCCGGGAATGCCGGGGAGGAAGATATCTATGACGGAAAGGGCTGCTATGCCATTCCCGGACTCATTGATATCCATTTTCACGGGGCGCTGGGAGAAGATGTCTGTGACGGAACGTTCGGCGCAGTCGAGACAATTGCACGTTATGAGGCGTCGGAAGGTATTACGGCTGTCTGCCCGGCTACGCTGACACTGAGCGTGGAGGATCTGAATAAGATCCTTGCAAATATGGCTGCGTTCAGAGACCGACAGAATGCAGGTGAATACATGGACTGTGCCGATCTGATCGGTATCAATATGGAAGGACCTTTTATCAGCAAGGTCAAGAAAGGCGCTCAGAATCCGGCCTTTATGATTCCTTGTGATGCCGGTATCGTGGAAGATTTTATCAAGTCTTCAAAAGGGCTCCTCAAGTTCATCGGGCTTGCCCCGGAAGATAATCCGGATTTTGAATCCTATATTGCAGCCGTGAAAGACCGGGTGACGGTATCTCTGGCCCACACCAACTCCGACTATGATACTGCGATGAGAGCGTTTGCCGCAGGCGCAAAGCATGCGGTCCATCTTTACAACGCAATGCCGGAATTCACACACAGAAGTCCGGGAGTCGTCGGCGCTGTATCAGATACTCCGGATGTTACGGCGGAGATAATAACCGACGGGATCCATGTTCATCCGTCAGCTGTCCGCGGCACGTTCAAGATGTGCGGTGCAGAACGAATGATCCTGATCAGCGACAGCCTTCGCTCGACCGGAATGCCTGACGGTCAGTATGAACTGGGAGGGCAGCAGATCACCAAGAAGGGAAAATACTGCAGGATGGTGGAAAGCGGGGCGCTCGCCGGTTCAGTTTCGAATCTCAGGGAATGTATGGTGAATGCTGTCAGGGAAATGGGACTCCCGCTTGAAACAGCTGTCGCGTGTGCGACGATCAATCCCGCAAAGGCTCTCGGTCTGGAGAAAGTCTACGGTTCGATCGAGAACGGAAAGAAAGCGGATCTGGTCCTGCTGAAAGAAGACCTTTCGCTGGCAGGTGTTATAAAAGACGGTGTACTGATCAGAGAGTGCCGGTAAGGTCTGTTCGTGATTGGTACAGACTAATTTCAGAAAGAAGGAAAATCGTGAAAATTGGACGTAACATGCCGTGTTGGTGCGGCAGCGGTAAGAAATACAAAGCATGCCACATGGCATTCGATGACAGGATCGCCGGCTTTCAGCGAGCCGGACATCTTGTTCCGGATCATAAAATCATAAAGACAGAGAAAGATATCGAAGGCATCAAAAAGAGCGCAGTTATAAATATAGCCGTACTGGATGAAATCGGTGAGAAAATCAAAGCGGGCATGTCCACACAGGAAATCGATGATATTGTGATGACCACCACGAAAAAAATGGGGGGAATTCCCGCGGACCTGGGATATGAAGGTTTCCCGAAAAGCGTATGCACATCCATAAATGATGAAGTGTGCCATGGAATACCTTCAAAAGACATTATTTTGAAGGACGGAGACATTATCAACGTTGACTGTTCAACGATCCTGAACGGTTATTTTTCCGATTCATCCCGTATGTTCATGATCGGAGATGTCAGTCTCGAAAAGAAAAGGCTTGTTCAGGTGACAAAGGAATGTGTGGAGGTCGGTATTTCCAAGGTCATACCCTGGACCCTGATGGGCGACATGGGACATGCCGTTCATCAGCATGCCCTTGACAACGGTTATTCCGTTGTCCGGGAAATCGGAGGTCATGGATGCGGAAATGCCTTCCATGAGGACCCGTTCGTGAGCTATGTATCAAAACCGGGTACGGAAATGCTTATGGTCCCGGGCATGGTATTTACGATCGAGCCGATGGTGAATATGGGAACAGACCGTATCTACTGCGATGAAGAGAACGGATGGACTATTTACACGGCAGATCATATGCCGTCTGCCCAGTGGGAGGTCGAGGTCCTGGTCACGGAGACCGGATGTGAAATATTGTCGTGGTAAGGACAGTATCGGAAAATTTGATAAAAAATCCCGGATGTTTGTGTTTATTTTGCGAAATTTAGCTGAAAACACTTTCTTTTTAGTTCCTTTTACGAGATAATTGACGCATAGGTTTTTATGACCGAGTATCTGAGATTCAGAATAGGTACCGGAATATAATTAAAATATGGAGGTATTACTATGAAGTTATCGAACGGACTGAGGGCGGTATTTCTGGCAGGCGTAGGCGCAGTGGCTGTGACAGGAGAGAAATCCAAAAAGATCATTGATGATCTTGTAAAGAAGGGCGAACTTACAGTAGAGGAAGGCAAGCTCCTCAATGAAGACCTTGCCAAGAGTTTGAGTGAGAAAGTTAATGAAAGGACCAAAAAGGTCGCTGAGCGCGCAGGAAATCTTAATGTATCCAGAGAAGGCATCAAATCCCAGCTTTTTGATATTCTGGTAAATATAGATAAGATGACAGACGATGAGAGGAAAGCTCTGCGCGAAAAACTTGACGCTGCAGATAAAGCAGCCAAAGAAAAGGCTGCGGCGGTCAAAGAAGACGGGGAAGAAGTGATCGAAGCAATTCTTACGGATGCGCTGAAAAATGCTACGAGTGATCCGGAATTGGAAGATGCCATTGAGGATGCTGAGAAAGCGGTCGCGGAAGCGGTTGCCGAGTCGGATCCGGAAGCTGCAGCTGAAGGTGAAGAAGTTGTGGAGGCGATCATTGCGGATGCCACAGCGGATCAGACAGATGAAGCAGAGACAGAGGATGCGGTAGAGGATGCGTTTGATGCCGTGGCGGACTCCCCCGATGCGGATGCTGTAGAAGCTGCGGGAGAAATCGTTGAGGCTATTGTGTCAGAAGCGAATGAGGCAAATGTAGCTCCGGTTGAAGAAAAAGACGCAATCGATGAAGCAATCGATGCCGTGGCGGACGCTGAAAACTGAAAACAGATAGTTGATCACTGACTGGACGGGCCGAATAAGAATGTGTTGAAAAGAAGCGATAAGGCTGCAGAGTTCATCTGCAGCCTGTCATTTTTTCAGAAAAGTCAGCTGAAATATTCTTTCGGTGTGATCTCAAAATATTCACAGATTTTGAAGAACAGGGACATCGAAGGAAGCATCTTTCCCTTTTCAATACGGTTTATATAACTTTCACTCTGTCCAAGAGCCAGGCTCATCTCTCTTGCAGAGACACCTTTCTGTTTACGCAGCATAGCCAACTTATCTCTGAAAAAAACTTCGTACATGTCTTTACCTCTCTAGTATAGTTCAGCAGTGTTGTAAAAGAAATGTGAAGCATTAAATACTTCTAACTATATGAGTATATACAACAAGTGGACACAAAACAGATACTAAAAGAGGTGGTTCATGACAAAACGACAGTATAATCTTGAAAAAAGTATTTTTTTTGTATCTTTACAGCTGAAGGAGGAGAAGATGTATAAAAAATTTAAGAAGGCTGTAAGCGTTTTTTCAGCTATTTTCATTGCGGCTGGACTATTGGCGGGATGCGGATCTTCTGGAACGACAGCGGCAGTAAATGATACGACCTCTTCCGTGACGACAGCGGAGGCGGAGCATAAGGCGGAAGTCACACTGATAAGCTTTGCCGGGAAAACGCTGAAGGTCACGTATGAGGATAAAGAGTACACCCTCGATATTTCAAAAGCGATTATTAATACAAATGTCATGCATAGCGGTGACAGGCTGATCATCTATTATGACGGAGAACTCGGTGACGATCCGGACAAGTTCACGGTCATTTCAGTTGAAAATACTAACGTCGAAGATGATGACTCAGCGGAGATCGTGGGAACGCTGGAGGAGATCACCATGAATTCCATCACGATCCGCACAAATGACGGCAGGATCATTACATTTAACGCGAACAATGCAGAGCATTCCTTCAGCTATGGCATCAATGAAGGAAACTGGGTGACGGTTATTTACGATGGCGTGCTGAACGGCACGGATACTACCAATCTGGCGGTCACAAAGATCCACGATGAGGATACGGAGCACGTAAAACAGGTCAAGGCCCAGACTACGATCGAGGATGTAAACGATACGGTATATGCTCTTGAGTATGTATATGTACATTCCTCCTATATGATGGCATCGGAAGTCATCGGTGCGCTGGAGGCAGGGCAGGAAGTTAAAAGGACCGGGCGCTGCAATAACGGCTGGGACCGCATTGTTTTCGAAGGAAAGGAAGCTTACGTTTACGGCAGCCTTCTGACAACGAACCCCAACGAGATCGGCATGAAGGGCTCTCTTACACCTCTGTCGCAGAAGGTAAATATCAAGGCCCGTTCCGAGACAGTGTATGCCAAGGCGGATGCCAATGTCCGTCAGGGCTATTCTACGGCATCCTCTTCCATCGGCGCGCTGAAAGCCGGAACGGCCGTGATTCGTACCGGTATCTGTGACAATGGTTGGTCACGCATTGACTATAAAGGAATGGATGCATATGTTTACAGTGATCTTCTCACGACCAGGAATCCCAACACTGAGAAGGACGGTGTCCGGATCACGGCTGTGAACGAGACTGTATTCGCGGTAACGGATGCCAATGTCCGGGAGTCTTTCTCCGTTGATTCCAAGGCGATCGGATCTCTGTCCTTCGGAGATAATGTCGTGCGTACAGGTATCTGCAGCAACGGCTGGTCACGAATAATCTATAACAACCGGGATGCCTACGTGAACAGCGATCTGATTTCCAGGACCAACCCTGTTGAGGTCGTTGTGGTAACGATCTATGTGACGAAAGGCTACGCCTGGGCTGTAACAGACGCGAACATCAGAGAATCTTTTACGGTTGAATCGAACGTGATCGGTGTCCTTAAGGAGGGAGAGAAAATTGAGGTCACGGGCGTAACGGATAATGGCTGGACCCGTGTATCTTATAACGGGATGGTAGGATTTATTCACAATGATCTGCTGACCAACGTTGACCCGAGTCCGGCTCCGACGAAAGCCCCGACCAAGGCTCCGACAAAAGCCCCGACCAAGGCTCCGACGA
>DMAZ01000269.1:0-4131 GCA_003446335.1 Lachnospiraceae bacterium
CCCGTTCTCATTATCTACCTTAACGATCTGAACGCCGGACTTCATTTTCTTCGGGCACTTGATTACGATCTTCTGGTCACTCCAGCTGACGACCTCTGCGGAAGTACCTGCCAGGAACACCTTTCCTTTATCAAGGAAATGACTTCCCGTGATCGTTATTGTTCGATCCGCTTTGTTTACGACGGCATTTTCTACGACCGGACTCTGATCATCCGCTTCCACTGCCAGATCGACCTTCCCGTGTGATGTGCAGCGGCTGAGATTAGAGCCGCCTGTTACTTTAGACTTAATATCAGAAACAACTTCCGATGCATTCTTCATGGAACGTGTGCGTCCAGTATATAAAATAGCTGCTTCCGCGGCTACATGCGGTGTGGCCATTGACGTTCCGTCCCAGTAACAGAAGGGAAGCAGAGCCCCTTTCCCTGAACCTGCACCGATCTGATCAACATAAAATGTATCTCCGACTTTAAACGAGTCATCGACTTTAAACACTCTCACGAAAATACGTACATATTTCTGCTTTCCGTCTTTTGAGGTAATCGGATTGAAGACAGCCCCTTTGGCGATCTTGTCCGGTACGTCACTGCAGGAAAGAAGCGTCCAGCTTCCCTCTACGGTAACGTCAGATGATTCGCTTTTAACCTCCTTTTTGTCTTTATCTACACCGTTACGATAGATTTTGGCACTGTACTGACCACCCGGCGCGTAAAATGCCAGGGAGGCATAAGAAGCATTCTTATTTGCCCCGATCGGTATATCCACGGCAAATTCGATTGAGGAACGTTCCTGCTTTGCCTTTGTGATCTTTATCTTTACTGCGCGTCCGTCGCGGTCATAAGAATAGCTGCCTGCTGCCGTACCGGAGGCAAGTTCGAACGGATACTTCTCCTTATCCATTTTGAACGCCGGCCTTGAAGAAAACGTCGTATTATAATAGAAGGCCGAAGGATCGAGAGAGCCAAAATACATCTTTTCCTCATTTGCACTCTCATCGGTCGAAACGGAGGACAGTATAGCGCCTCCGGGTGCATATACATGTGTCATCCTTTCCCCGTAATTGGAGAAGTCCGCATGGCTGCCCAGCGCGGTCGCGGCATTGACAACAACTATATTGGAAGCCCGTGAATAACCGTTCGGGTCTCTTTGCGTCTTGTCAATTTCCTCACTTTCATTTCCAGAAGAATAAATGCATACGATTCCACGCTTTTCCAGTTCGAGGAGCTCTACCGTAAAGATCGGCCAGGTAAAAATGCCCCCGTAGGAATTGTTCGTGACCCGAACGTCGACCCCTTTGTCCGCGGCATCGGCTACAAATGCCATCGCCCGATAAATCCCCAGATCCGACATAGTTCCATTTTTTTTCATGACCTTTAATGCCATGATCTTACAGCCGGAGCACATACCGCTTATACCGTACCCGTCCCAGGCACCTGCGATGGTACCGGCACAGTGCGTTCCGTGAGAATTAAGATCCATCGGATCTTTTCGATTTCCGTCAGCGAAATTGGCGCCGTAAGGTCCGCAGTTCAGCTCCTTCTGAAGCTCGGACGGGAACTGATACATGACATTCTTCAGATCCGGGTGAGTATAATCCACACCGGTATCAATGACGGCAACGACACCTTCCGAGTTGGTCTTTCCCGCCTGATTCCATGAAGGGGCATGGATATTATAGATGCGGCCGGGATCATGCTCGGTGACCGGGATCAGGGTATCCCCGGCATACTCCCACTGATAGCGGGCAAAGTCGGTTCCGGTGCCGGCACCGACAGCAGCCTCATTCCCGCCGGCATTGCCGACAAGGTTCTCCTCACCCAGATCCTCGATCGTGCTGAGTCCGTCCGGATCAATAATGTCTTCCGTCTCCGGTCTTTCTGTCAGGCTGTCCGTGGATTCCGTTTTATCCTTATCCTTTTCCCCGGGCGTTTTCGTTGTATCCGACGAACTGTCACCCGAAGCGGATGCGTCCGCTTTTTTATCCTGATCCTTATCTTCCGGACTGACAACCTTATCTTGCGGCTCTCCATTATTCCCGGCTGTCGACTGTTCGTCCCCGGCATTGCCTGTTTCCGTCGCGGATTCATCTTCCGCACGGCTTTCTTCTGCCGCGGCATCTGTCGATTCATCGGGGCCGGCTGTCACATTCTCCGTCGGAGCCTCTCCCGACTCAGCGAGTTCGGCTGCACTCAGAGCCGCCGTACTTTCATCAGACGGCAGAGCCGCTTCCGTTCCGACCAGTACGCCCTGATCGGCGCCATCCGCCCCGTCAATGCTGTGAATATAATTAGGCTGGGCAAAAAGAACACCGGGAGTATTCATTACTTCCGTGAGAATCTCTCCTGTGTCTTTTCCTTCTCTTTCTACCAGAAGAACAGAGATACGGTCTCCGGTCGCGGCAGATGCCGATTCTCCGCCGTTGCCGTCTGAACCCACCGGCACTTCCAGTGTTTCACCTGAGGCCTTCACATAACTTTCCGCACTGACAGTATCAATGAGTTCCGATCCGGAAAGGCCTGACGGCAGATCAGACGGATCCGATCCCGCACCCGTAAGTCCTTCCTCCGCATTCGCGTACCGGTCATAAAGAACGAGGACCTGCCCTTCCTCGTATGGTCCCGCTGAAAGGAGTTCTTCAACGCTCATGTTGAAGTTCCCGTTCGATTCAGCTCCTTCCTGAAGCAGATCGGGATTTTCCTGTCCCTCTTCGGCATGAACTGCAGAAGGAATTCCTCCGCACAGCATGGAGACTGTAAGTGTTGCTGCCAGGACGGCATTCATGAGTCTCTGTGTAAATAATTTCTTCTTCATTTCTGTAATTATTCCAGTATGTCAATCGCAATTTATAGACTAGTCCATATTACCAGATAATATTATAACACACTTATCGGCAACTGACTTCAGTGATATATAAATTTTACCCGCAAAAAAGAGCCGCCGGGCGGCTCTTTTCAAAATATCGTATGCCTTTACTTCTGAGGATTTGCTTCCAGCCAACGAATGATGTCCCTGCTCTCATACATCGGCTTCCCGTCAACGAACAGGCATGGGACCTGCTGACGGCCGCCGACTTCTACCAGCGTCTTCAGATTCTCTTCGTCCTCCACAATATCCAGGAACTGTACATCCGTACGTCCGGACTTCTGGATGAACTGCTTCACCATCATACAATAAGGACATGTCGGTCCTACATAAAGTTTCAGATCCATATTCTTCTCCTTATTTGCTTTTTTTCGTGACATTTACAGTATAGCATGAATGTCCAGAGGCCGTCCATTCAATCTTGCGGCCGAAAGCTCCCCTTTCCCGTCATAGACCAGCTTGAGAGAAAAGAACGGTTCGTTCCGTTCTATCAGTTTGAAGAAAATCCTGTCCCCCGGCCAGATATTGAGACTGTCGATCCTGCTCTTCTCCACCCATAAGAGCTCACCCTCATCACAGTCGTGCATCTCTCCTTCAAAGTCATCCGAGGTGAACAGATGCATATATTCGACCACTCCGTCGCCGGATACAAATGTCACAATTCCGCGAAAAGTCCACGAGTTCAGTATATAGCCGGTCTCCTCCATGACTTCCCGGATCACACATTCCTCCGGTGTCTCCTCCGCCTCGAAATGACCGCCGACGCCGATCCATTTTTCCTTATTGATATCGTTCTTTTTTCTGACACGGTGGAGCATCAGGTATTTATCGTCTTTCTCCAGATAGCACAACGTGCTGAGAAATGCACCTTTCACGTCACTTCTCCTCCTTTTTCGATCTGTGTCAACATGCAAATGCCGGCTCTCGAACGTCACCCTTTTGCATCAACCATCCGGCGTCAGGAACTCAGAACATAAGCAGGATCACCAGCACGCCAAGAATCAGCACAACACCCACACAGGTCATGCCGAGGGCAAATGTAAAACCGGCGAAAATAGTAGCTGTCGCCTCGCTCGTATTGCGAAGAAAGGCCTCGAGCCTTCCGGGCTTCATGCTCTTTCTTCCCCGTACGGGGATTTCCCGTATGACCGTTTTTCTGAGCATCACAATAAGGAAATCCGTACTGTCACAGAGGATCCTTCCGATCAGAGAACCCGAAAATGCGATAAATCCGCAAAGCGGCTTCAGGAGGTAATTCTCACCGAAGAT
>DMAZ01000269.1:4239-8084 GCA_003446335.1 Lachnospiraceae bacterium
CTCCCCCGATGTCAGGAAGCCATTTTGTGAGCAGCGGACGGTAGATAAGATCCTCGAGATCCAGCTTTGCGGGCCAGAGATCCACGTACGATCCCTTCCTCATAAGAACCCGCCTGACGATGAACACATACAGGAAGGCACCGATCCCCAGCGAAATAAAGCCTCCCTTCAGATTTTCCGGTATAAAGGCTCTGAATTCCAGAATATCTTCCCGCCCGCTCATGAATGCTGCCAGACGGGTCATCACAGCCGGCTGACCTAAGATCACCATGAAGGCGGAGGATCCAAGAACAGCCGCCTTCGAGGCTGTGTTCATGCAGTACGGGTCCGCATCGTATCGCGCCTGAAGATGTGCGTCGCGGTTCTTCTCGAGGAAGACGCAGATAAAAAGCTTCAGCATATAGGCAAATGTAAAACCGCCCGAAATAAGGAACACCCACTCAGCAATCCTGAAATATGTATGGAGACCTCCCGTCTCCGCGATTTCACCCGTCATGTGGATTCCGTGAACGATTCCCTCATGCAGCATGGTCTTTGAGATATATCCGTTAAAGAGCGGAACACCGCTGATGCCGAGTCCGCCCAGGGCGAACGCGATTTTCAGCGGAAGCTTATTCCTTCCCCAGCCGCGGATATCATCAAGATTCAATCTGTGAAGATTCATGACCACTACACCGGCCGCCATGAAAAGAACGAGCTTCAGCAGGGAGTGATTGACCATATGCAGCATCGCTCCCGAGAGAGCCAATGTTACCCCTTCCCCGCCGTGCGCGCTGCCGAGAGCATTTGTAAACGTCGCCATTCCGATTCCGGTCAGGATAAATCCGATCTGAGACATGGAAGAGCATGCAAGCGTCCTCTTTAAGTTCACCGAGAACAGGGCGAGCAGGGCCCCGAGGAACATTGTAATAAGGCCGAGCGTGAAGATCAGGAGACCGTATGCGGTGCTCCCGAAAAGAGCCTGCGTCGCTGTCATGATTATTCCGTACACACCGACTTTGGTGAGGATGCCGGACAGAAGGGCCGATCCGGGAGACGGGGCGACCGGGTGGGCTTTCGGAAGCCATACATGGACCGGGAACATACCGGCCTTGCATCCGAATCCGATCAGGATGCAGACTGCAGCCGCAAAAATCCTGCGCCCGGAAGAAGGGTCCTTCGATGACGTTTCCACCGCCGCGGCCAGCTCACGAAAGCTGAGCGTTCCGCAGGTCTCCCGCATGAGCAGAAGACCCATAAAAAGGACCAGGCCTCCGATCACCGCAATAAAAAGGTAGGTGTAGGCTGCGCGTATCGCTCCGGCCGTCTCTTCATGGATGACCCAGGTAAAGGAGGTCAGCGAAAGGATCTCAAAGAAAATAAAACTTGTCATGAGGTCAGAAGACAGCATGACACCCTCCGTCGCCCCAAGCGTCAGGATGACGAAAAGCCAGTACCTGTCAAGGCCCTCCCTCTCATGGGCAAAATACTCTTTTGAAAAAAGTGTCGTCCCTGCCCACATGACGGCCGTTACGAGACTGTATACCGCCCGGAATCCGTCTGCCGTAAAGTGCAGGCCATAAACAAAGACCCCCGGTATGTTCAGTTCATAAAGTCCGCCGCCTGTATCCTGTGCCGTCCCGCCTGAAGCAAGATATACCGATAACGCCTGGACCAGTGCAAGACCAAGGATCAGGAACGTAAAGACGATCACCGCATTGTCACGGAGCTTCTCATCCTTTTTACCCAGAACATAGAAAAAGGGTGAAACAAAAATCGGTAAAAATACCAGCAAAGCTATGATCATATCCTGTCACCCTCCCATCGCGATTTTCCGGAGAAATGAAATGACCGGTCCGGAACAGATGCCGAAAGCAACGTTCAGAATGGCGAAAAAGCCGATCGGTACCAGCATGCGCCATCCGGCTTCTTTTCTGCCGGGCAGACTTGCGTAGCGATCCGTCCCGGCCATCGGGAAGAAAGCACGAATACTGATATTGATCGTGTACATTGCGCACAGGAAGGCCGATGCGATCAGACAGACACATCCTGCGATCGAGAGCGGTGTCATCGCTTCGATACCTGCTTCTACAAGGCGCCATTTGGAAATAAAGCCGCAGAACATGGGAATTCCCGTAAGAGAAAGTGCGCCCAGCGTATAGAAGGCAAATGTAAGCGGCATCCTTCTGCCCACCCCGTTGACCTCATAGATGTACTCATTCCCTGTCACATGCATAAACGCGCCGGCGCACAGGAAAAGAGACATCTTAATGACGCTGTGGAACAGCATATGCGAAATGCCTCCGAGCAGTCCTTTTGGCGTGACCAACATGATTCCGTAAAGCATATAGGACAAATTGCTGACGGTCGAGTAGGCCAGTCTGCGCTTGAAATGTCTCTCCTTGAGCGCCATGACAGCGGCGTATAACAGGGTAACTTCCGCTGCGGCAAGACATATATTCTGCACCTTGCTGCCAAGAAGGATATCCGGTCCGTAAACGTACCAGGTCAGTCTGACGATCGCGAACACACCGGTATTGACGACTGCGACTGCGTGCAGCAGCGCCGTGACCGGTGTCGGTGCGACCGAGGCCTGCGGCAGCCATGAATGAAGCGGAAAGATGGCTGCCTTTACCCCGAATCCGAAAAAGCCGAACAGGAAAATGATTCTCATGAGTTCTTCGGAGTAAACATTTGCGAGCGCACCTCCGTAGACGAAGTCTCCGCCCCCGTTAATGGTCCCCATTACGACGGCAACGAACGCGAGCGAAGAGCCGCCGATACAATATGCAGCGTATCTTCTTCCTGCGAAAAGACTCTCATGATCCTGGTAATGAACAACAAGAGGCAGGGTCACCAGCGTCAGCATCTCGAAGAACAGATACATGGTGACAAGGTCCGCTGAAAAAGCGATCCCCAGCGTGATGCCGTAGGTCATCACGTAAAACGCGAAGAAAGAATTCTTTCTCACGGAATGTTCCATATATTCAAATGCATACAGAAGAACAAGAGGCCACATGACCGAGACCATTCCGGCAAAGAGCGCAGCGGGACCGTCCACCTCAAAATTGACGGCAAACCCCTCGATGAAGCTGTATACCGTTACCGGGCTTCTTGCGCCGAACGCGAGGACGAGCCACACGGCAGCTGATGTCGCACATGCTGTAATCTCACAATATATATTTCTTGGATGGTCGTCCTGAATCTGAAGTATGAGCAGTAAAATTCCACTCAGGATCGGAATCAGGATCGGCACTAAAATCAGGTACTGATTCACGTTCATCTCCTAAATATCAGAAAAATGTAATCATCAAATCCGCGATCTGCGAACCGAAAACACCTACGAGGACGGCCGCAACCGAGAGAATGATCATCGGAACATACATAAGAGCGGATTCGCTGACGGCCGGCGTATTCTTCGCATCGGCCCTGCCTGCCTTCTCTGTACTTTGTTTCTCTGAAGATGCATGATCTCCGCCTGCTTCTGCCGTGTCATGTCCCGGAAAGAATGCATCGATCGCGACCGGAAGCAGGTAGCCGGCCGTCAGAAGCGCCGATATGAGCAGGATGATCGGCGGAAGGACCGCATAGACTCCCATCCCGTCACCGACAGCTGCCAACGCGATGTACCATTTGCTCACAAATCCTCCCATAGGAGGGATACCGACCAGTGACAGAGACACAATAAGGAAGCACCACATCGTGATCGGGAGCTGTTTTCCGATTCCCTTGAGTTCGGCTACATTGCGTTTGCCGAGCTTATAGATGAAGACACCCGCTGCCAGGAAAAGACATCCCTTGGACGAAGCGTGTGCGGCCACATGCAGGAGTCCGCCGACTGCTCCCTCCGGAGAAAGAAGAGCCAG
>DMAZ01000007.1:0-5286 GCA_003446335.1 Lachnospiraceae bacterium
ATACGGGATCACGGACATATCCTTCTGGGCATATTCCATCGGAACATTTATATTCATGATCCCGGGGACGGCAATGTACACCATCGGGTTTGCCGGGCTTGCGGATAGTGAACACAGATTGCTTTACATAGGCATTGCTGTTCTGATTGCGATTATCGCCTTCGGGACTGCAGCATTGCTGCGTAAAAAATACATTACAGAAGAACCTTCTGACACCCAATCACAGGAGGAAGAAATATAAATGACTGCGGATGCTACGAAATGCGTTCACTGTCACAAATGCCGTGACAACTGCGCCTTTCTTCATAAATACAATATCGATATAGGAGACACGGAAAAGCTTAGGGAACTGGCTTTCCACTGTTTCCTGTGCGGCACCTGCTCGCGCGTATGTCCCGTGGGCATAGACGGACGCGAAGTGGTGCTTGATTTCAGAAGGGAACTTGCCGGATCAGAGGAAGCAGGCTTTGAGATAAATAAATACAGAATGCTCCTGTGGGAAAAGAAGAATTACAAGTTCAGAAACTACAGGAATGCACATGCAAAGTCGGTACTGTTCCCGGGCTGCAACTTTCCTTCGATGTATCCGAAGACTACAGCGCTGCTGGTCAGTATGCTTCACGATGAAGCAGGTATAGGTGTTGCCTATGACTGTTGCGGCAAGCCGGTGGCTGAACTTGGGCTTACATCCGATGAGCAGGCGATAGTCGAGGGAATAAACCGGAGACTTAACGATGCCGGTGCTGAAGAAGTAATAATGGTCTGTCCTAACTGCTACAGCTTTCTTAAAGACAGGCTGGATGTCAGGATAGTAAGCATCTATGAAAAGCTGAATGAACTTGGACTCGGTAACAGGATAGCGGGAGGATCTACCGTTTTTATGCCATGTCCTGACAGGGTAAGCGGTGAGATGCTTGGCCAGATCGAAAGTGGATTTGCGGATAGAAGATTTGAACGCATTGAAACAGTCCAGTGCTGCGGGCTCGGAGGCAGCGCGGGGATGCTTGAGAGCGGGCTTGCTCAAAACATGTCTTCTAAGCTAAAAGATAAAGGTAAAGTCAATGTGTACTGCGCCTCCTGTGCAGGCAAGCTGAAAAGAGACGGTATACAGGATGTCAGACATATACTTACTGAGATACTCGGAACATATGAGTAACCTGATACCGGAAAGTCTATGATCAACAGGATGCTCACTAAACTGAAATGAATAATAAGGAACTGCACCGCAGAGCCGTGATACTTTTCACGAGAATACCTGTACCGGGAGAGACCAAGACGAGGATGATGCCTTATCTTGATCCGGAAGAATGCGCCCAGCTGCAGACATGCTTCCTGAGGGATATTAACAGACAGCTTCGAAAGACCGGAGCGGATCTGTTCGTTTGCTATACAGGCGGCAAAAGCACCGGCATGCTCAGAAAGATCTGTGGCAGAAAAGCGGTTTATATAGAGCAGCGCGGAGACGGGCTGGGTGAAAGGATGAATAACGCTTTCACTGACGTTCTGGAACGTGGATATGAAAGCTGTGTTCTGACAGGCTCAGACATACCGGAACTAAGAGCTGACGATGTGAATGAGGCTTTTACTTCGCTGGAACATGAGGATGTTGTGACAGGCCCATCTGCGGACGGTGGTTACTATCTCATAGGAATGCGCGGGCTGCATCCTGCGCTCTTTGAGAACAAGGCTTATGGCCATGCAAGCGTGCTTGAAGACCTTGAGGAGACGATCAGACAAGATGGCCTTTCATCATGCAGGATTAGAATGCTACCGGACATGGATACCCGTGAGGACCTCGCGGGGTACAGAAGGCGCATGAGAAGCGACAGCAGGCTGAGGCACTCTGAGACCGGAAGGTTCCTGAGAGATCACGCGACGGTATCGCTCATCGTGCCGGTATATAACGAAGAAAAAACGATAGACCATACTGTCCGGAGATTGATGGACCTGCAGGACAAATGCGAGGTCATCATCGTAGATGGAGGCAGTATGGACGATACGATCGCTCATATTCCGGCAGAGCTGCGTCTTATACATGGCCCAAAAGGAAGGGCGCTTCAGATGAATGCGGGAGCTGCGCAGGCAAGCGGAGATATTCTTTTCTTCCTGCACTGCGACAGTGAGCTGCCAAAGGATCCGTTAGGAGAGATCCGCCGGGTGATGTCCCGGTATGAAGCGGGTTGCTTCGGCATAGCTTTTCATTCCCGGCACTTTTTCATGCTGACCAACAAGCTGATATCCAACGGCAGGGCAAGATGCCACGGGATAATGTTCGGCGATCAGGGCATCTTCATGACGCGCGAATTATTTGTGGAAGCGGGAGGATTCCCGGAACTGCCGATCATGGAAGACTATCAGTTTTCTCTTACACTTCGTAAAATGGGAGTCCGGCCGGGAATGACCAGGCACAGGATATATACATCGGACAGGCGGTATCCGGCAAAGACAATCCCGAAGCTGAAGCTTATGCACAAAATGTACCGTCTCAGAAAGAGATACAAAGCAGGTGTGCCTGCGGATGAGATCGCGAAAGAATACAGAGACATAAGATAAAGACAAGTACCCGAATTGGATAGGATCATAGGACTGGGCAATTTAATAAGATCACCTGAATACCGGAGAGCGCTTTCTCTCCCGGATGAGGTGAGCGAAGAGTACAGCCTGCTTGCACAGGGTGAGTATAACGTCAATTACAGCTTTACCCACCCGGTTGACGGCAGAAAACTGCTTCTGAGGGTGAACTGCGGAAGCCAGATGCATCTTGAGGATCAGATCGGATACGAATATCGCGCTCTGAAGATGCTTCACGGTTCCGGAAGGACCCCGGAAGTGCTCTATTCGGATGGTTCCCGCAAGCACCTCGATCACGGCATACTCGTGATGGAAGAGTTGCCCGGACATCCCCTGGATTACATAACCGAGCTTGATATCGCTGCAGAGATACTGGCAGATATTCACAGTCTCAAAGTCCCTGAAAGCATGATACCTGCGCCTGGGGACAGCAGCGGAAGCAGAACGCTTATCGCTCCTGAGGATCCGCTCGGGGCGATACTTGAAGAATGCGAGCAGATGGTATCAACATACATGGAGTCTCCGCTCGGTGATCCCATGACAAAACACAGTATAAGGATGTTGCTGGATAAAGCCTGGGATCTGAAAAACTCTTCAGGCATGTCACCTGCGGACAGCGCTTACAGGTGCTGCATCAACACTGAACTCAATTCGACCAATTTCCTCATCAATGAAAAGGGGAAGCGCAGCTACCTGATCGACTGGGAAAAGCCACTGTACGGCGATCCGGCGCAGGACCTGGGACATTTTCTGGCTCCGACGACAACATTCTGGAAAACAGATGTTATACTGAACGAAGAGGAGATGGACTCTTTTGTGCAGGAGTATATCAGGCGGGTGGACGGACGCTTCGACACATCGGGGATAGCGGAACGCACACGCCTGTTCACGACGATAACCTGCCTTAGGGGCATAACATGGTGCGCGATGGCCTGGGTCGAGTACAGGATGCCGGGAAGGACGCTCACCAATGAGAGCACCGCTCGAAAGCTTGATCAGTATCTGGGTGAAGAGTTCCTGAAAAAGATAAGAACGATCCTGAAGAAGGGAGATAAATAATATGAAAAGCGAAGAGAGAAAAAGAGCGGATCTGTTTAAGGCGCTTGCTGATGAGAACCGCCTCCGGATCCTGAGAATGCTGCAGGAGGGCGAGCGATGCGCGTGCGAACTGCTCGATGAACTGCAGATCGGGCAGTCAACTCTATCACATCATATGAAAATACTGTGTGATTCGGAACTGGTTGAGGACCGGAAACAAGGCAGGTGGATCTATTACTCCATTTCAGAAGAAAAAGCGGAGAAATTCAAGGAAATGGTCGGATCGATGCTGATCGTGACTCCAATAGATCATACGGAAAACCAGAAGAGGTGCTGCGGAGAATAAAATCTATATATCGATAATTATACATATATAGAAATATACAATAATCAAACTCCTTTATATGTCTTATAATTTTGTTGTTACCTTGATTCAATGGTCAACACTATAAAGGAGGAATACGATGAAAAAACTAATTATTGTGTTATTGTCTCTTGTGATGGCCGTATCGCTTTCCGCATGCTCCGGAGGATCCGAAGCTGAGCCGGAAGAGGGATCGGAACAGACTGTCGCTGAAAGCGTGTTCACAGGGAATTACGTAGTAAGCGCGGATTATGTCAAAGAGAATCTGGACAACATTCTTCTGTACGATGCGCGTGGGGAAGAAGCTGCAGCAGAAGGAACGATAGCTCAGGCTGTACCTGTTGCATGGCAGTACTTCGCAACATGCGAGGATGGAGCTACGGGAGACGCGAACTGGGGCTGCATACTCGATCCTGAAAGACTCAGCGCGAGACTCGGAGAGAAGGGCTTTGACAAAGACAAAGAGATAGTTATCTTCGCAGCCGCTGATCAGGGATGGGGAGATGACGGAAGGATCGCATGGGAACTGATAGCTGCAGGCTATACGAACGTAAAAATCGTTGATGGCGGATATAATGCCCTCGTAGCAGCCGGTCTTGAGACATCCAATGGAGGAGCAGAGCCTGTTCCTGTCGAAGTGACGATCGAGTCGATCGACCAGACACATGTTATCAATACAGATGAGCTCGTTTCGGATTATGATCAGTATAAGATCGTCGATGCTCGCGCAGATGAAGAGTACAACGGAGAAGTATTGTACGGAGAGTCCAAGGGCGGACATCTCCCGGGCGCTATCCATATTCCGTTCGGGTCACTCTTTGATGAAAACGGCATGCTCAAGAGCAATGAAGAATTGACCGCGATATTTGAGGAAGCCGGACTTGAGAAGGATGACAAAATCGTTACATACTGCACAGCGGGTATCAGATCTGCATTTATGCAGCTGATAATGGAAGACTGCGGTTATGGTAATGTAAAGAACTACGATGAGTCCTTCTACAGATGGTCGGCAGTTCAGGATGTTGAATAATGAGCAGAAAAAACGATACAAACGAATCTAAAAACAAGCACAGAAGGATCGGCAGAATTATTCTGCTGATCCTTCTGATATTATCGGTCATTGCCTTTTATACAATACCTTCGTTCAGGCAGAAACTTACACAGATACTGATGCTGTTCAGATCCGCAAGCGTTGAAAACATCATCGGTTTTATCCGCTCATACGGACCCTACGCGGCTGTGATATCTTTCTTTCTGATGGTATTCCAGTCGGTTGCGGCACCGCTCCCGGCTTTTCTTATTACTTTTGCCAA
>DMAZ01000007.1:5355-5863 GCA_003446335.1 Lachnospiraceae bacterium
GCGGCGATATTCGGCTGGTGGAAGGGCGCGATCCTTTCATGGTCAAGCGCTATGGCAGGGGCATTTGTGTGCTTCATGATCGCGAGGATCGCAGGGAGGGACGCGGTTGAAAGGCTGACATCCGTAGGCGCGGTAAACAGCGTGGACAAATACTTTGAGAGGTACGGCCGCAATACGATACTGATATGCAGACTGCTTCCTTTCGTATCCTTTGACTTCGTCAGCTATGCCGCGGGACTTACATCCATGGGCGTGCTGCCGTTCCTGGTCGCGACCGGCGTGGGGCAGCTGCCGGCGACTCTGGTCTATTCGTATGTCGGAGGAATGCTTACCGGCGGGACCAAGCTGTTCGTCACAGGTCTTCTGATACTTTTCGCACTGTCCGGACTGATAGTGCTGATCAAGAGAATATACAACGAAAAACATGATCCTGAAGTAAAGGAACAGGATGAAGGAGGACAATGATGAACACTTATTACAACCCTGATGACCTTGCGAAATTCGCTTC
>DMAZ01000220.1 GCA_003446335.1 Lachnospiraceae bacterium
TTATGCATATAATGCTTAATGCGACAGCCTCATATGTTGGTAAAATTTCCCGGTGCAGCGGCCCCATTCTTACTTCACTCAGCTCTCATATGGTCTCACGCGGAGTGTAACTCCGTAAGCCTCACAGATTTTTCGAGATTCCTCCTGCTCCGCAGGTGTTGTCACCTGATCCACGACCGTCATGACGACCTTCGGGACATATTTCGTGCAGTCTTTCGCATAATCCAGCATGGCCTGCCAGGACTTGATGCCGAATTTGGATCTGGTGAGCTTCAGATAGTCCTCCGCGTTGTTGGCATTGAGACTTATGGAGACAGTATCGATCAGCCCCTCAAGGTCCGCTGCCGTCGGCCGGTCCCAGATGAGATCCGCAAGACCATTGGTGTTGATCCTGATTTTTATCTGTGATTTCGAGCGGATGTAAGCAGCTACCTCAAGCAGCTCCGGCAGCCGTTCTGTGGGCTCCCCGTAACCGCAGAAAACGACTTCATCATAGCAGCGAAGGTCCCAACCGTCGATTGCCGCTTTCACTTCACTGACAGAAGGTTCATGTTCGAGCCACAGGGAATCGGATCCGTAAACACCGGGTCCGTTCTGTCTCAGACAGAAGGTGCATGCGCACGGGCAGCGATTTGTCATGTTCACATATATTCCGTTTTTCACCTTGTATGTAATCGTCATAAATTAATCTCCTTTCAACGCAGTTCGAACAGATGCTCCTCGAATGCGATTCCGTCTGTCCCCGGAAGGCCCATCTCCATCGTTGTCTTCAGGCACCTTCCGATGAACTCCGAAGCCATCCACACGGATTCCCGAAATTCCATCCCCCTCACTGCGCATCCTGCAATGACGGAAGAGAAAACATCCCCGGTACCGGACCGATTCTGTCCGATTTTCGGAGTCATGACAAGCTGCGGATCCTGTCCGCGTTCGTACACGAAATTCTCAAGGTATCTGTCCCGGTTCAGGCCGGAAATAACTATTTTGATATTTTTATCCGAATCGCACTGGCGTGCCAGTTCCTCGCACAGACTTTTCAGTTCCTCTGTTGACATATCCTCACGATACGGAGTCCTGGTCAGAATACAGGCCTCCGTCAGATTCGGCGTCAGTATATCTGCATAGGGTATCAGCCTGTGCATTTTCATGGCAAGCTTCTCACTGTAACCGGGATAGAGTTTTCCGTAATCTCCCATGACCGGGTCGATCAGAACGATCGTGTCATCAGAGGCAAAGTTCTGCAGAAAATCTCCGACGATCTCGATCTGCTCCTCCGAACCGAGAAAGCCGGTGACGATCCCGGAAAAACGCAGCCCCAGTCTGTCCCACTCAGCCATATAGCGTCTCATATGCCCGGTAAAATCCACACGGTAAAAGCTCTCAAATCCGGTATGGTTCGAGAACATGGCAGTCGGCAGAGGACAGCACTGGATTCCCATTGCGGAAATAATAGGAAGTGAAACGGCGATCGAGCATCTCCCGAATCCGGAAAAGTCGTTGATGACCGCTATCTTCTTCTGTCGATTGTGATCAACCATATAGGATCCTCTCTTTCCTGATCGATATGATTTGGCCGGAACCTTATTACGCTATTCTAAATCACATCATTGAGCTTTTCCACACATATTTTTTGTTTTTCTCCGCCCGATGCTTTTCCCGATGAAAAATACGCTCTTCCTGCCCACTTGACAGATTAGCCCTGACACCTCAAAATAAGGTGGTCGCTGTGTATGCACCCGGCTGAAAAGCCCGGATCATTGAATTTGAAAATAATACTATGCTTTCATTTTTATATCTGATCATTGCAACTGCAACAGGCTGGCAGATCACCGGCCTGATCATAAGACCCGGGGAAAGACGCAGACTGAATCTCATCTGGGTCCGTCTGGCTTCCTCCTTCGGGATCGGAACGCTTGTCATCACATGGCCGCTCTATATCGCAGCCTATTTCTTCCATGTGATCCTTGCCCATGAAAAGCCCCTCCTTCCCGCCAACGTCATCGTTCTCGGGATCTCCCTTCTCCTTCTTGCAGTCCTGTTCTTTTCCGGGCGGAGCAAGGCGGACAGAGGACACGATCGATGGGTCAGGCTTGTGAACGAGCTCATTACAGACCGGTCACTCTTTCGAAAAGAAGCCGTCTTTTATCTCTTTATCCTGGGATTTGTATGGTTCAGTTTCCACTATGTCCTTCACATGAACGGATCCGACCTGGAGCTCGGCTTCACCGTATTCAGTGATTACGCACCGAACATCTCCCTGATACGCTCCTTCGCGTGGTTCAATAATTTCCCGACGGAATATCCCTTCTACGCAGGGGAAGACATAAAATATCATTTTATGTTCATGTTCCTGAACGGTAATATGGAATTTCTGGGGCTGCCCCTTTCCTTTGCCTATAATCTGACCAGCACACTCTCACTCACCGGATTTCTGATTCTTCTGACGCAATTTGCGCTCAGAATTTCCGGCCGGCTGTCTGCCGCGGTCCTGACTGCAGTGCTCTTCGTATTCAGGAGCGGCTTTGCTCTTTTCATATTCATCAACGAACACATGGCTGCCGGGGATCTCATCGAAGCGTTCCGCGCCAACGATGCCTTTATCGGTTACACGACCAACGAGAACTGGGGTCTCTGGAATTTCAATGTATATCTGAATCAGCGCCATCTCGGATTCGGTCTGCTGATCGCCACCACCGTGCTCTGGTATTTTTACGGGTATCTGGAAGAAGCCTGCAGAAAGCCTGAGACTGCTGAAAAAGAGGACTCTTCTGAATCCGGCAGAGATAAAACACAGACAATGACCTCCGGTCTTGTCGGCTGGTTCCGCGGCTTTTTCCTCTGCCGGGACGCCTGGACGGTCAAAGCACCCGATCTTGCACTGCTCACCGGTGTCATTCTCGGTCTCACGTCTTTCTGGAACGGAGCCTGCGTGATCGGCGGGCTGCTCATTCTGGCGGGATTTGCCCTGTTCTCAAAAAATAAGCTGGACTACCTGATCCTGGCGGTTACCACAGTCCTCATCGCCGAGCTGCAGACAAAAGCATTTATTTTCGGCTCTGCGGTGTCGCCGACCTTTTTTTGGGGATTTATCAGCACGGACAAGAGTCTTGCCGGTGTCATATGGTATCTCTCCGAGATAGCGGGACTTACGATCATCGGAAGTCTTTTCCTGCTTCCCGCAGCAGGCAGAATACAGAGGATCCTTATTGCAGCCTTCTGGCTGCCGGTCCTCTTCACTTTCACGGTCTCCCTGACACCGGACGTTACAGTCAACCACAAATACATCATGATGGCTATGGCTTACCTTTCGGTCATATGGGCTGAAATAACGGTACAGCTCTTCTCGGAAAAATCCGGCAGACCGCTCGGTCCCCGCAATGTGGGCGGAAAGATCCTGGCCGTCATACTGATTGTTTTTCTCTCGGCGAACGGTTTCTATGACTACATTATCATCCTGAGGGATAACGACAGTCAGCATCGCTACACGGTGAACACTGAGAGTGAACTGACTGCCTATGTTCGGGAGAATCTCACTTCCGAAGACCTCGTCCTGTCGGGACCGGATTCCGTCTCGGAACTCACCGTGTCAGGCTGCCGTCTCTACTGCGGCTGGCCGTATTATGCATGGTCCGCAGGTTATGATACGGACATACGTTTTTATATCGCCAAAGATATATACACCTCCATGACCGACGAGGAAGTCGCTTATACTTTGAACGAGCAGGGCATTACCTATGTACTGTATGAGAATGGTATGACCTACGATGATGAGCCCGCCTCCGAGGACAGATTCATAAATACCTGCGAGCTTGCTTTCGCAACCTCCGACGGAGCTTTCCGGCTTTACAAAGTGAGCTGATCCCTGCCTGAACGGAGAAAATGATAATCCCCGCCTGCGGTCCCGTAATACGGGTCGCAGACGGGGTTCTTTATTTCTCTTACCTGTCCACATGTCACGCATGAACAGTCATATTGTGAAAATGCGGCTACAGCATGAACTTCTCTATGATCTCAGCCACTCCGCCGCCCTCATTGTCGGTTTCGCTCACATAGTCACACGCAGCGCGGACTTCGTCCGTACAGTTGGCAACAGCTGTCCCGAGACCGGCTGCCCTGATCATAGGCAGGTCATTATTATTATCACCGACGGCTATGATTTCCTCCATCCTGATTCCAAGGAGGTCTGCAAGTTTAGACAGTCCTGTTCCTTTATCGATTCCGGCACGGTTAAATTCCAGATATCTGTTGGAGGAAAAGCTGACAGCAAAGGGACCGGTCACATCCTCCAGATCCCGGGCGATCCTGCGCAGACGTGCCACGTCCGTATCCTGATAAAGGATCTTGACCAGCGGCTCGGCTTTCAGGAAATCCAGATCCGGCTCCGTCAGCTCCCTGACCTCCATCCTGTTATGAAGGAACTCCCTCTCCCCTTTATTCAGATTGTAAGCATAAACGGTATCTTTCGTATAGATATGCATACAGATTCGATAGTCAAGTCCTCTCTCAAAGAACATTTTCATCTCGTCAAAGGTGATGCCCTGATAATACAGTTCGCGGTTCCCCTTATTTTCGGTGATCATGCCTCCGTTAAATCCGATGATATATTGTTTCTCTTTCTGAAAGAGATCAAGATCCCGGAGGGTTCCCTGAATGGTCGCATAGCCGCGGCCGGAACAGGGAACAAAATATTTGCCCGACTCCATGAGCGCGCGCACTGCCCTGAGATTCCTCTCACAGATCGTGGCGTCGTTGCTCAGTAAAGTCTCATCGAGGTCTGCTGCAATAAGTCTGTACATAGGCTGTCTCCTTTCGGGGTGTCTGCAGGCAGATGAACTGCCGGATCTTTCCGCGTCTTAAGTCTGTCCGCTCAAACTTCCCACCTGCCGTCTCCGAACAGTCTTATCATGAATAATACATCGTCAGGACGCTCCCGCTCCCGTCTCGCTGGCAGCGGTACTAATGA
>DMAZ01000186.1 GCA_003446335.1 Lachnospiraceae bacterium
AATTCTCAACGCCGTTCTCCTTCAGGATCTTGAAGGCGTCGAACAGCTGGGATGTCGTCATTCCGTACTTGGCATCTCCGGGGCTGTCCATGATCCCGTTGCTGACCTTGAAAATTCCGCCGGGATTATAGCGGCAGCACATCGTCTTGGGGAATTTCCCTACTGCCTTCGCATAGCTCTCGATCATGGTGAAATCGTCAAGATTGATGATGGCTCCCATGTCTGTTGCATAGACATATTCTTCAGGCGGAGTGTCATTGGATGAGAACATGGTCATCTCTCCGGTGTTTCCGATTGCCTTGGCCATCATAAGCTCTGTCAGGGACGAGCAGTCACATCCGCATCCTTCCTCTTTCAGAATCTTCAGGATGACCGGATTCGGCTCTGCTTTTACAGCAAAATACTCTCTGAATCCCGGGTTCCATGAAAATGCCTTGTAAATGTCGCGAATGTTCTCACGCAGACCCTTCTCATCATAAATATGGAAAGGTGTCGGGATCTGGGAAGCAATCTCTTCCAGTTTCTCTTTGGTTACGAACGGTCTCTTCTTCATAATATTTCTCCTCTTTTGCCGGCATTTACCGCAAATATCCGTTATTATAACATAAGAAAAAGTATAGTCAAATACACTCTTGACAAAAACGGAGCATCATACACGGCGCTTTCCCGGCGTCCGTCTGTATAATGCTCCGTTGCGTTTATCTGATTTCTTATCTGAAACTTACCGCTCCATACAAAATACATTGTCTGAAACGTGAAAATGCGGTCGAAAATTCTTATCTTTCACTCTTATGAGACCGGAACGACCATCATCATGTTGGTCACATTGCCGTGATCATCCTTCATATCATACGTCGGGTCGCCCGCTGTGATAAGAATCGTATCTCCCTCTTCAACAAATCCTCTGTTGCGTACGATCTGTATCGAGTGATCGATCAGAATATACGGGTTCTTTTCCATTTTGCCCCTGAACGGGATGACGCCCCAGTAAAGCTGCATTCTGCGCACGATCTGTTCATTCGGAGAGACAGCGAAGAGCGGAATTTCCGGTCTGAAGTTGGACATCAGTCTTGCTGTTTTTCCGGATACTGTCGGGATCAGGATCGCTTTCGCGCCGACATTCTTTGCGGTGCGGGTGGCTGCGTAGCATACGGAACTGGATATTGTGCTGTGCTGTTCCATGCTGCGATGCGAATTGAACTTGTCCTCATTCATATACTGTTCTGTATTCTCGGCGATCTCGGCCATGAGTGTGACGGCCGCGACCGGGTACTTGCCGACTGCCGTCTCACCGGAAAGCATGACAGCGTCGGTACCGTCATAGATGGCATTTGCAACGTCCGCGACCTCCGCACGAGTCGGGCGCGGATTACGGATCATGGAATCCAGCATCTGTGTCGCTGTAATGACCGGTTTATAAGCCTTGTTGCACTTGCTGATGATCATCTTCTGAATATGGGGGACAAGGTGTGCAGGTACTTCAACACCAAGGTCGCCTCTTGCTACCATGATGCCGTCGGAAGCCTCTATGATCTCATCAATATTGTCGACCGCTTCGGAGCACTCGATCTTGGAGAAGACCGGAATGCTGCTGCCATGTTTTTTCAGAAGTTTCTTGATCTGCATGACACCTGCCGCATCACGGATAAAGGACGCAGCAATAACATCAAATCCCTGATCAATACCCCAGACGATGTCTTCGACATCTTTTTCGGTAAGAGCAGGAAGCTGTGTCTTCACACCGGGAATATTGCAGCCCTTCCGTTCGGAAAGCTCACCGCCGTTCTTAATGACACACACAACATCCTGACCGACGACCTCTTTAACACAAAGTTCCATAAGACCGTCATCGACAAGAATAGTGTCTCCTTCTTTTACATCTTCCGCAAGTTTCTTGTAAGTAACAGATACTTTCTCTGCCGTTCCTTCAATGTCTTCCGCGGTAAGGATGATTTCCTTCCCGGCTTCCAGAGTAACTTTTTTATGATCGACAAGGAGACCGGTGCGGATTTCCGGACCTTTCGTATCGAGAAGCAGAGCGATCGGTTTATCGACAATTTCCGAAGCTTTTCTTACAGCGTTCATTCGTTCAGTATGCTCTTCGTGTGATCCATGGGAAAAATTGAAGCGGGCAACATCCATGCCGGCATTCATCATTTCGACCAGAAGATCTACGTTGCTCTCCTGCGGTCCCATTGTGCATACGATTTTCGTTTTCTTCATAAAACTGTTCTCCCTTCACATGAGATAATAGCATTTCTGAACTCTATTTTACGATAGGACAACAGTCCTTATCAATGGTCATTTTTACAGTATTTATCTGCTTTATCGGTCATTTTTACTCTCTGTTCATACCGGCATGATCACTAATTATATGAACATGCGTATAGAGATGTTCCATGCAGTATTCATGGTTCCCCTGACACTTTGAGCAGAATCTGAACTCAAGATCCGGATCATCCAGTTCCGTCCTTCCGCAGATCTCACATCTGTGTCGGGACGGCTTTCTCACAGGAGCCGCTCCGCTTGCGCCGTTTCCGCTCTCCCGGCTCCTGGCCCGTTCCATATTCTCAGCGAACCGCTTTCTCCCCGCTTCCATCTGTCTGTTATATTCGCGTCTTCTCCTCATATTCTGAGCCGAGTAATTCTTGAAATCCCTGGTGCTCAGGAAGAAAATGAAGAAGTTCATCATGGATGCGATGAAAGCGATGATCGGGACCCAGTAATAAATGTTTCCCTGCAGGACCAGTCTGAAATACTGGCCGCACTCATAGACCATCAGCGCAAAGTAAAGAACGCCGAGCCACTTGACCTTGATCGGAATGATGAAATACAGATATACTCTCGTATCCGGAAATGTGGCGGCAAATCCGAGGAACATGGACATCACAATATAGTAGGTGGTAAAAAAGTTACCCAGCATGATCGGAGCACCCGCCAGCGCGGAGAAAACAAAATAGCAGACAAATGCCGCTATGAGCGTAAATAACATGCCCCCGAAAATATACACATTGTAGCGGAAGGTCCCCCATGTCCTCTCCAGCGTGTTTCCGATGGAAAAATAAAAGAACAGCATGATCAGTACGAAGAAGATACCGAATCCGCCGGTGGACATCGAGTAGGGAGGAATGACGATCCATGTGATCAGACGCCACAGCTGTCCCCGCAGAATATAGCCGGGCTCCAGCTGCATATACTGGGCTGCGTTGGGATTGATCATCTGCAGCACATATCCCAGAACATAACATCCAATCAGGATCATCGTCAGGTTCGGGATGGCATATTTCCCGAATTTCCGCTCCATCTTATTTAATAAATTATTCATAAGAGAACTTCTGACCTTTCTAAATTATTTCCGCACCTGCGTACCGCAGGCAGTACCTGATCCAGCAGTTGCAATCATGTTCTCAATTATATAAAGTTTGCTGATTTTGTCAATTAAGGAACTGTTAAGAATGGCTCAGGCTGTCCGTTCACTTGATGCGGCAGGGATTTCCTGTTACTATATTTCAGAGAAAACCGCTTTACCATGCAGTAAACAGATGAGGTATATTATGGCTGGATCCACTTTCGGAACAATTTTCAGGATTACGACCTGGGGGGAATCCCACGGCAAGGCACTGGGTGTCGTGATCGACGGCTGTCCTGCGGGACTTCCCCTCTGCGAGGAAGATATCGATATTTTTACAGCAAGACGCAGGCCCGACGGCGGGACCATGTCCACCGCCCGGAAGGAAGGTGACCGGGTCGAGATCCTGTCCGGCGTATTCGAAGGCAGGACGACCGGAACACCGATTTCTCTCATGATCCGGAATGAGGATCAACGCTCCCGTGATTATTCGCAGATCGCCGAGTCCTACAGACCCGGACACGCTGATTTCGGGTTCGACGCAAAATACGGTTTCCGTGATTACCGCGGGGGAGGCCGATCATCCGCCAGAGAGACGGCCGGCAGAGTCGCTGCCGGTGCCATCGCTCAAAAACTGCTTTCCGCAATGGGAATCGACTGCCGCGCATCTCTTACTGCAGTCGGAAAGGTTCCCGCCTCCGATCCCGAGGCAGTGGAGGATCTTGTCCGGAAATGCCGAAATGATCTTGATTCGATCGGGAGCACGGTCACCTGCCGGGTATCGGGAATGCCTGCGGGGATCGGTGACCCGGTATTTGAAAAACTGGATGCCAATCTTGCGAAAGCCATGTTCTCGATCGGCGCAGTGAAAGGGCTTGATATCGGAGACGGACACAGGTCGGCTCAGGCCAGAGGCAGTGAGAATAATGATTCCTTTTACATGGAAAACGGAACCGTGAAAACGGCGACCAATCATGCCGGAGGCATTCTCGGAGGTCTTTCGAACGGTTCCGATATTGTCATGACGGTATATTTTAAGCCGACTCCCTCGATCGCGAGGCTGCAGAAAACAGTGAACCGCAGCGGGGAAGAAATTGATATGGAGATCCGGGGACGTCACGATCCGGTCATCGGAGCCAGAGCTGCGGTCGTCGTCGAATGTATGACCGCGCTTGTCCTGGTCGATGCTCTCCTTCTCAATATGTCAGCCAGAGCTGACAGGGTCATCGATTTTTACAAATCAAAAAAAGATATTTGAGATCCATATCTCAAGACCGATGCCGATCAGAATGACGCCGCCCAGAACAGATGCCCTCCATGCCAGCACAGAACCGACTTTACGTCCGATCTTAAGACCGCCGATGCATATAAAGAATGTGACAACCGCAATGATGAGCGAAGCACAAAGCGCCGCCGATGCAGAGTAATCCGCTATGGCGAAGCCTACGGAAAGGGCGTCTATGGAGGTCGCGATCGCCTGAAGAATCAGCGTGTGTGTGGAGAGCGGCGATACATTCAGACTTTTTTCGGCAGGCTCCGCACATACAGCCCCGGCGTTCTTCGCTTCCCTGTAATCCTGGATCCCTTCCAGCAGCATCTTGCCGCCGATGTAGACCAGGAGGATCAGAGCGATCCAGGGAATGAATTTCTGAACGGAAGTGAAAATATTGATGATCGTATGCACACAGATCCAGCCGATTTCCGGCATCAGGAACTGGAACAGGGCAAATGCCCCCGCGATCCGTATCGTCTCCCGACGCTCCATATGCGGATCCCGTATGGCATTGGCCATTGATACCGAAAAAGCGTCCATGGCAAGTCCGACACCCAGGAGTATGCTGTTCACAATAAAAAGAAATACCGCAGACAAGAGAATTCTCTCCTTTCATAACGCACATCATCTCACGACTTAAATCACGAGAATTCTGCGTCAGAGATTAAAACAGCCGGGTCAGCTGACCCGGCTGTTTTTATTCACAGTTATTCAGATCGTTCCAACGAATCATAATCCGTTTTCGGCACTTCGTCAACACAAAACTCAGCTCAGCGGAGCGTATGTTCTGATTCTCTTCTCGACCTCTGCCTCTGCCTCCTTTTCGGAGATGTTGCGGATTTCTGCAGGTGCCTTCTCGATCTTGTGGAACAGCATGCAGTTCGGCGTGTCGATCTTCTGCGGCTTGCCTTTCATCATGATGACCTTCTTGTCATAGTCGATCTTGAAAGTGGTGATCGTGCCGCCTGCATTGTTAACGACCGCAATGTGCTGCTGATCCGGGAACAGAGCGATATCCTTTGGATATTCACCGGATGTCGGAAGGGCAAATACCTTGTCCAGCATACCCGTCTCCTGATCGATCTTGTACATAGCTACGGAATCGTCGCCGGCTGTAGCGCAGATGACATACTGCCCGTCATAGGAAAGTCTCATGGCGGATGCGGCGTCATGCGGATCCCTCGCATTGGAAAGTGTGGATACTTCCTGTTTGAGCTCAAAACGCGGGAATCCGTGATCGCTCAGATGATAATCGTAAACACGAATAACGTTCGTGATCTGGCAGAGAATGTAGCAGAAACGTCCGTCCTTGCTGAAGTGGATACTCTTCGGTCCGGCCTGAACTCCCATTCTGAGGATATCGACTTCCTTCAGCTTATTGATACGATGATCAATGTTGTAAATGATGACCTGATCAAGAGCCTCATCTACCGCGCAGAGATAACGGTTATCCGGTGTGATCCTGACGCAGGTCACATGCGGGCGGAAACTTCTCTCAACAAGAGCGCCCTGGCCGCGATGATACTTGCCATCCATAACAGAGCCGAGACGTCCGTCCTGATGTGTATGTATGACAGTGACCTTGCCGTCATGATATCCGGCAACGAACAGATACTTTCCTGTCAGATCTGTAGAAAGGTGGCATCCTCTCATACCGTCAATATCTATCTGGTTGATCGAAGTGAGATCTCCGTCCGGCGCGATCTTGTATACTTCAACACCTTCATCTGCAATCGAGTAAAGATACTGACCGTTTCTGGACTCCTTGATGTAGGAAGAATTATTTACCGGAACGACCTTGCGGAGATAAAGCAGACCTTCCTCAACGTCCACGTCGTAGATATGAATACCCTTACTTGAGCCATTCGTATAAGTGCCGACATATGCGACATAATTCTCTGCAGCCATAGTTTTCTCCTTGTAATAGTTTTATATCTGTTCAGTCAGACCCCCCTCAACAAACCAGATCACATTACGAGTCCCTCTCCGGATATTTGTTGATTTTGCCCACGCCGATTGATTGTGAGCTGCGGCATTTGGCTGAAAAGCTACATTTCTGTTTAATTATAGTACAAATAAAAAGCATTTTCCACATTTTTTGCAAACAATTACTGCACAATTTCGGGCATTTTTATGGAAAATCAGCCTTTTTCTCCGGCACATCTTTCATGCGTAAAACCATAAAAGAACAGCTGAGATCCCCGAGAAAACAATGATCAGATAGGTGACCGCTTTCATAAGGATCCGGTCAGGCGAATGCTTCTGACCGCTCCGGTCGTCGCCGAGCGCCATACCGATGATCGGATAGAACATGCACATCGGAACAAAGCGGAAATTCATTGCACCAAGCACAGGCGTCACCAGGCAGAAAACAGTATACTCGATCAGCAGTGAAACATACCCCACCACAGAGAAAATCATGAACGCTTCGTCCGTATGGCGGCTCTTTACCGTCCGTGCCCACATAATATGGAGCAGGATGCAGATCATAATGCTTATAAAAGTCATAAAGCTGCAGCAGGTGACCGTTCCCCGAAGAGACATATCGATGACATTTTCGGAAAACAGGGCGGTCTTAAAAAGCTGCGCCCATATATTTGCAAGATTCCCGGCTCCTTCCGTAACGTGCAGACTGACAAAATCTGTATGGACCGGGGGACGGATTCGAGTCCAGAAGGAAACATCCGCTCCTATTCTCTGCCAGTCCGCAGAAATGAAATTCACATAGAAAAGGGGCACCCTGAAGCGGATCCGGTTGTAGACGGGCCACCAGAGTCCCAGTACCCCGGCGATGACCGCCGCGCCCCTCACGTGGTTCAGAATGATGCTGTTCTCTGTCCTTTTTTCCAACAGAGCCAGTACGATCAGCGTGATGATGGGGGCAAGAATCGTGAATGCTGCATAGGATGTCATGAGACCAAGGCCAAAGTACAGACCGCATAAGAGAAGATTCTTCTTTTTCCGGGTCAGATACCAGCTCATGATCCGGTCGATCGAGAGCATACAGAACATGAAGCACATCGCATCGTTGTTAAATGTCGCGCCCATAATAAAGAATCCGGGATAAAAGGTCAGAAGCAGGAAAACAGTAAGGACGGGACGTCCTCTGAGACCGAATCTTCTCAGAATGCTCACCCCTGCATAGGTCCCGATCGTCACGAATATGACATTGAATAACTGGATAATATGAAGGCTGGTGCCGATCTGGTTGGACATCAGTCTGTGCAGGATCTCCAGCATCAGGGAACAGAACAGGGTAAAAAGCGGCGGGCACTCATACCCCGGCAGACCGACCGGGCTGAAGTCAGGCAGCCTGTGATACTCGAAAAAATACTGGATCACACCGAGGGTCCCGGTATGGAACTCATTTTCCCCGAGGGTCGTCCACTCTCCCAGATTAAAACTCTGGTACTCGTATCCGTGCTGAATGTCGAATACTAATTTAAGAAATAATCCGATAACGCAGATATAGAAGATCCAGAATTCATCCGGATATCCCATGATCCGCCTGCTTTTGGTCGTTTCCATAATTCTTCTCTGTTAATATCGATAATCTATATCCCAAAGCTCCGTTTCGTCCGGAACTTCCATGCTGAAAAGGTCCTGCGTATTGGCCAGAAGGATCCGTTTTCCGCCCCTGTCACCCGAAAGGCTCATGATCTCACTCATGTATTTTGAGGCAAATACACACGGGTTTCCCATGACCCCATCCTTCGAAACACAGCCCAGACCTTTCCCGGACAATGCATATTCACGAAGAAAACGGAGAATCGTCTCCATCCGAAGATCCGGCTGATCCGCCACAAATGAAACAAGATATTCGTCCGATCCCATCTTCCCTTCGGAGAGGAGCTGTGTCACACCGCACTGCAGGGAAGACGAAATTCCCCGGGAAGGATCCGGATTTATAACGCATCTGACCCCATCCCGCATGGCCTGCTGCCTGATTTCCTCATACTGAGTCACCACGGTAAGGTCACAGTTCAATTCGCGCAGGGCACATATTTTTCCGAGTCTGTCGTAGATATGGCGAAAGAGCGGCTTTCCGTCCCTGACATCCAGGAGCTTATTGCCTCCGTAACGTTTCGAGTAACCTGCCGCAAGAAGAAGGAAGTGAAAAATACTCGTCCTCTCCTTCCGATTCAAAGTGTAGTTATCATATAAAACTTCCACGGGAAAATCAAGGATTCCCTTTCCGGGAATCTTCGGATTCACGAAAAGACGTACCGATGCATCGGGATAATTCTCCCTGAAGAACGGAAGATACGTTCTCCGGACACAGATCTCCATCCTCTCACGGGTCAAAATGCTGCATACATCCACGTTCTTTCCGCAGTCATCTCCGCTCTCCCTCAGAACGGCTGCCACATCTTCGGGATTCATCGAAACGTCGCAGATCCGCTTTCCGAGCGCGTCTGCTCCTGCGACGATCACGATATCCGTGGTCCCCGGATGTATGACCGGCTCCCACGCTCTGGGAACCTTGAACGGCATCAGTCTCGCTCCGTCTGCCTCGATCAGCGTGACATCCGCAAGTTCGATTGCCTGTGTCAGGACTTTTTCGGGAAGTGCTCCTGCCTTTGATCGCAGCGTTCCGTTCTCCGCCTTTACCGGCGGCAGCGGAACGGCAGCGAAAGCGTATCCGTCTTTTTCAAGAGCCTCTTTTATTGACTCAATTTCGCAGAGAAGACCTTCTTCCTGCTTCATATGAGTCGTCGTCGTGATCAGGACACGCTTGTTCTGTTTTCGATAAAAGCCGGCAAGCTGAAAAATGCTGGTGGTTTTCCCACCAGCACCCGTAAATGATATTACCCGCTTCTTTTCTGTGCTGTTCATAGCAGAACACCTTTCTCATAGGCGCACACAAGCTCCAGGACACTGCCGGCGATACATCGCGCCTTATCCGATATGCTGAAGCAGTTACTGATCTGAGTCCTCCTCGGATCTATATCCGCCATTTTTATACCGCACGGTATCTTCAGTCCGTCCGGAAGGATCCCCCGCAAAATACCGGTCAGCGTTGCGGTGACCTCAACCTGCTCTCCGTCACTTTCAATAACGGAAATGACCTGACCCATCTCAACAAAATCCGAAATATGACAGACATTGTGCAGGACGCCCCCCTTCGGTGCATGGATGACCCTTTCCTTCCCGTATCCGGCAATCATGCCCGGAATACCGGTATTCGGAATCGCCTCTCCTTCCCGGATGATTTTTCCGAGTGTATGTCCCCGCATGGTCTCAATGACATATTTTACGTCACGCCCCGCATAAAAACCCGGTCCGAGCGCAATCGTAAGCGGCGCCATATCGATCGTTGTCCCGATATTTTTCTTGGCAAGGATCGCGTCGACAAGGATCTCCGGCTTTAAGATTCGAAGGCTTTCGGCCGTCTCATCGATCAGCATCTGAGGATGCAGCGGAGATACTTTTTCGAGAGCACTCTCCGCATGATCGGCCAGATGCATGGTGACGCCTTCAAGTTCGGCCGTATTCCCTGCTCCGGGTATCTGATTTTTATAAATCACCTCCGAAAAAGCCACATCTCTTCGTATGGCTGTCGGATAGGCACACTCAAGCACGATCACACAATACCCGGCTCTGCACAGTCTGGCGATCGTTCCGGAGGCGATATCGCCGCCTCCTCTTATTACAATCGGTTGCATATGTATCAGTCTCTCTTTATTCTCACAGGGCGGTCAGACTCTGTCTAATTTATCGTATGAACATGGGCGGTCTGCGTTTTACGAACCTGCCAAGCCCTCTGCGGATCAGTCTGCCGTCGTCTACACAGAGATTTCCTCTTAAAAATACTTTCTCCACACAGCCTTTCAGGTGCATTCCCTCATACGGTGTGTTGTCACAGTTGGTCACCCAGTCAGATGCGGTGATGATTTTTTCCCGCTCCGGGTCGATGACAACGATATCCGCGTCGCTTCCTTCCATAAGGACACCTTTTTTCGGATAGAGACCATAAAGCTTTGCGGGATTTTCAGCCATGACTCGGCACGCGCACGGCGCATCGATCCTCTTTCTGCCGACACCTTCGGAGTAAAGTAAATTCACTCTCGTCTCGATTCCCGGAAGACCGCCGGGGATTTTCGTAAAATCGTCGATTCCCAGTTTTCTCTGTTCCAGTGTAAAATCACAGTGATCCGTTGATACAGTATCAATAATACCATCCCGAATCGCTCTCCACAACACCTCCTGGTCATGTTTTGTGCGCAGCGGCGGCGCGCATATATATTTTGCCCCCTCGAATCCGGGCGCATCGTACATGGATCTGTCCAGGAAAAGATACTGCGGACACGTCTCGGAATAAGCCTTCACCCCATTATTCCGGGCGGCTATGATTTCATTCAGTGCTTTCTCATTCGTCGTATGGACGACCATGATCGGAGCGTCCGCCTCTTTAGCGATCACCATAAGCCGATGGACCGCTTCCGCCTCCATGGTATCGGGCCTTGACAGCGGGTGCGCGGAAGGTCCGAAGTTTCCCATGGCCTTCTGCTCCGCGATCAGTGCATCGATGACCGAAGCATTCTCGCAGTGGCAGCCCGTAAAGGATCCGACTTCTCTCAGTTTTTTCAGGACCTCGTAGATTTCCCCGTCATTCAGCATCATTGCGGGATACGTCATATAGATCTTGAAGGTCGTTATGCCCTCCTCCATCATATCATCCACTTCATCCCTGACGGAAGGATTCCATTCGGAAATGGACATGTGATAGCTGTAATCGCAGGAATTCGGACCGTTCTCACCGGCCATCGCATGCCAGTTGGCCAGTCCTTCCTTCAGCGTCTCTCCGTGGTACTGTGTACCGAAGTCAATGACCATCGTTGTTCCGCCCGCTATGGCCGCGGCCGTCCCTGTTTCAAAATTATCACTTGTCACGGTACCGGCAACATGGAGATTCAGGTGCGTGTGGGCGTCAATAAACCCCGGAAAGACGAGCTTACCGGATACATTTATTTCCTCAGCGTCTTCACAGGAAATCATCTCTTCCATCCGGACGATCTGTTCACCCTCGATCAGAAGATCACAGCGCCTCATGCCGCTTCCGGAAACGACTGTTCCGCCTTTCAGGAGTATTTTTTTCATGTCAGTCACCTCTCTTACATCGAAATACCGAAGATGCCAGACCTTAAAAGCGGCACCTTCGGCATTCCGTTCATATTTATGACAGGATTTTCAGGATTACAGCATATATCCGTACTTGTCCACGATCGTATCCATCAGATTTACAAATGCCGGGAAGACCCCGCCCGGATTTCCGGACGTGATAATACTCTCACTTCCGAACAGCCTTACCTTATATTTCTTCGCTTTCACATCCAGGACTGTAAAGCCCTCGTTGGTGGAATCGGCCATATCCGCCTCGTTCCTGAAGAGGGTAAATTTCTCCTTGTAGGGACTGGACGCGTAAGGACAGAAGGTCAGACAGTTCCCGCACTCGTTGCACATATAGTCTACATGCACGATCTGAGGCATATCAAATCCATCGACTATTACCTCGATATTGGCCCGGTTCGGACATACATCCACACAGTTCTCGCAGATCGTCTGGCAGTGCAGGCATCTTTCGGCATCATTTGCCGGATCGGACGGCTCTGTGAGAATTCCCTTCTTCATGTAGAGGTCGAACTTCGGTACGTCGACATTTGTCTCCGTCCCCACTTTACTTCCGAGAATTGCTTCTGCGGCCTTTCTGGCATTGGCCTCAGCCTTTACAATGATCGAAGGTCCGAAAAGACCGTCTCCGACTGCGTAGACATTCGGGATACAGGTCTGATAATTCTCATCCGTAAGCGGTCTGCCCTTCTCATCGGTATTGATTCCGTTGGCTTCATACCAGGCTTTGTCGCACTTTTCGCCGACCGCTATGATCACCGTGTCAGCCGGTATCTCTACCGTCTCTTCCGTCGCCGTGACAGACGCCCTTCCGCTGGCATCCATCGGACCGAGTGCCATCTTCGCGCAGGTCAGGATTCCGTCCTGATAGGATACGGGGTTGGTCAGCTCGCGGAATTCGACGCCGTCTTCGATCGCCTCGTAAAGTTCTTCCTCATCAGCCGGCATGTATCTCTTCGTTCTTCTGTATACGAGCGATACTTTTTCCACGCCTTCATTTCGAAGAGCTGCCCTGGCTGTGTCCATGGCCGTGTTGCCGCCTCCGACTACGATGACATGCTTTCCGAGGTCGACCTTTCCGCCGGTGCTGTTGAAGTCGGCAAGGAACTTCAGGGCATTGAGCGGTGTGAGTCCTTCGATACGCATACGTCCTTCTCCGGGAGCGCCGATCGCCAGGATCACTTTATCGTAATCATCTTTCACATCGGCAAGTTCCACCGCCTTACCGGTCCTGATCTCCACGCCGTAAGCCCGGAGCAGATCCACATCCTTCTCGATCGTCTCATCGGAAATACGGAAGTTCGGGATCACATATCTGGGTACACCGCCGAGTCCTTCGTTCTTCTCGAAAATCGTGACTTTCGATCCGCCTCTTGCCAGGTAGTAAGCTGCAGACATACCGGCCGGACCGCCGCCTATGACGGCGATCTTCAGATTGTTCGACGGAGCGGGTGAAAGCTCACCGAGGACTGTCTCCAGTCCGTTTTCGGCGATCGTCAGTTTTGTATCCCGTATATGGACCTGGGACTCATAGAAGTTGCGGGTACACGCTCCCTGACAGGGATGCGCACAGAGTGTTCCGGTCATGAACGGGAGGGCATTGGTGTCGAGGACTACGCGCATCGCATTTGCATAATCTCCCTTCTCCGCATACTGCATATAAGTAGACACATCCTGATGAATCGGACAGCGCTCGCTGCAGGGCGCAAAGAAACAGTTCAGGAGCGGGACCTTTTCATCCGTCTTTCTGTTGGGCAGTGGTTTAGCAGCCTTGATATGGTGGATATCGGTCTTCGCGCTCTCAGCCAGGGCGTTCAGTTTTTCTACATCAATACCCGCGAACGGCCTTGCCACCTTTTCCAGCTTTTCAGCCAGCTGCGTAAATCTCTGATAACCGCCGGTCTTCAGAATGGTCGTCGCCACAGTCACCGGCCAGATTCCGGTATCGACAATGCGGTCAATATTAAAGTAATCCGCGCCGCCTGAGTAGGAGATCCGGAGTTTGCCGCCGAAATCACGGGACAGCTTCGCTGCCAGACTGATCGACAGAACATAGAGCGCCCGTCCGGACATATACATCTCGTTGCTCGGCAGCTCGTTCCTTGTGACATCGACCGGGAACGTGTTCGTGATCTTCACTCCGAATTCAAGTCCCTTCTCCTCAGACAGGGCAATGAGACGCTGAAGCATCGGTACAGCATCCGCATACTGAAGGTCGTCGTCGAAGTGGAACCGGCCGAACACCAGATAGTCGTATCCCATGCTGTCCATCGTCTCACGGGCAAATTCATACCCCAGGAGCGTCGGGTTGCATTTGATAAATGTATTTAATCCTTTTTCCTTAAGGAGATAGGTGGCAATCGCCTCGATCTCGTTGGGCGGACATCCGTGCAGTGTGGAAATTGTCGCGTCGTTACAGATATCGGATCGGATCGCATCAATATCTTCCAGTGTAACGTTTCGGAATTCTCCCACATGTTCTTTCAGTACCGCGATTGCATGCTTAAAATCTTCCGTCTCTCCCGCTTCCATCATGTTATCGATGAAGCTGTTCACTTTAGGCGTCTTGATACCGGCCAGATCATAGCCGACGGAAATATTGAACTGGAATCCATCCATATCACCGAGACCGTATTCTTTGGCCATAAAGTTCAGCATGACCCATGCGTTAATATATTCATGCTGTGCCTCTGGTACCGTAAGCTCGGTAGACCACTCACAGTTATAGCCCTCATCCTCCGCAAGGATGCACGGTCTGTTGACACAGGCTGCAAGCTCACGCCCGTCCATTTTCTGAACGGTCTTGAGCTCAAAGAATCTGGCTCCTGCATAGTAGGAGGCCACAATGTTCTGGGAGAGCTGGGAGTTGGGACCGGCGGCGGGTCCGATCACCGTCTCAAGCTTTCTGCCGAAAATGGTCTGCGCCCGGGCAGGGTCAGCCACATAGGGCTTCCGCACACCGAATACGCGAAAATATCTGTCATGCTCCTTCTGCACCCACTCAAGGAGCTGCTCAAAGGACATGCCTGTCATAATCTCACTCATAATGTTATTCCTCTTAAAATAGCTATGAATTTATACTTTCAGTCGATCGTAAGGAACGGTCTTTCAGCCGTTTATACTCTTATGAAGCTTGTCTGCCTCTGCTCTGCACTCTGCATAGATCTTCTCTTCATCACAGCACTTCATCTCAAAGTTCTGCATCAGGACCTTGCCGTTGCAGATCGTTGTCTCACAGTCATGGCCCATCATACCGAACAGGATATGTCCGTTCAGATTGTCGGCTCCGAGTCTTGTCGGCGGATTGTATTTCATGACGATCACATCTGCGGCCGCCCCTTCGCGGATCACACCGAGTTCTGACTTAAAGTAGCGGTTGGCCATCTTCGGATTGTTCTCGAAGAGCATCTTCGGAATCTCGCTCCAGGCTGCGTTCGGATCGCACAGGGAATGCTTATGGAGAATATTGGCGACCTTGAAGGATTCGATCATATCATGTGTGTATCCGTCTGTTCCAAGACCGACGAGAATATCATGACGGACCTGCTCCATGGTGGGCGGACATCCGCAGGCATTTCCCATGTTGGATTCAGGGTTATGTACGATCATGGTATCCGTGTCCTTTATGAGCTGCATCTCATGCTCATTGACATAGATACAGTGTCCGAGAAGAGTCTTCGGGCCGAGAATGTCATGATCATACAGTCTGTCAATGATCCGTTTTCCATATTTATGAAGGCAGTCATGCAGATCCTCGATGCCTTCCGCCACATGGATATGGTATCCGATTTCGGCAGGCTTAACAGACGCTGCATAGTCAAATGTAGCGTCGGATATCGTGAACTGCGCATGCATGCCCATCATGCCGGCGATCATATCGGAATCGTCAGCGAGCGCATGTTTCGCCCATGCAACATTTTCATCAACAGATTGTCTGGCCTTCTCCATACCGTCCCTGTCTGAAATTTCATAACAGAGGCATGTCCGAATGCCAAGATCTTTGGCTGCTTCTCCGATTACGAAGAGGGAATCCGGAATATGGCCAAAGCTTGCATGATGATCGAAGACGGTCGTTACGCCGGATTTGATACACTGAATATATGTATCATAGGCACTGTATCTGTCCTGCTCCAGTGTCAGATGGCGGTCGATCGTCCACCACTGCCCGTCAAGAATATCGAGGAATCCTTTCGGATTATACCCCTTGATAGAGAATCCTCTTGCCATGGCACTGTAGATGTGTTCATGCATATTGATAAATGCAGGCATGATAACACCGCCGTGGGCATCAATAAATTCCGCATCAGGGTATGCGGCTTTCATATCTGCCAGTGTCCCCACGGCTTTGATTTTCGTTCCATCGATGACCACTGCGCCATTCCGGACTTCCGGATTTGCACTGTCCCTGGTAAATACGGTTCCATTTCCTACCAGAAGCATGTTCACGTCCTTTCTCCGGGCTTTCTGCTGCCCGGCCGCAAATGTTACGTGAATCCGGTAAGTGCCTCATCTCTTCGAGAGATGCATTCTGGAACTGCATCCGCAGTTAATTACGCATCCTTACTTATCAGGGCACTCTATGTGCCCTGCCCCGCAGTACATGAGCAACTTACGCTCACGCATGAGCACCTGCATTCGTCGCAATTTTGTGTTTCTTTTAGTAATCTTTCACAAAAGAGCATACGAAAACAGATGATTATTCATCATTTTCATTGTACTACGAATACCTGCAATTGTCGTTATTATTTTTTAGGTAAGACAAATTTTTTTATTTCTCACAAAAAGGGTTGTCAATATTTGCCGATTGCGCATCATAAAAAGGGGCTGTCGCATTAAGCATTATATGCACAAATATTCATTCAGGGACCGCTCGCGCTTAGTCCTCGCGCA
>DMAZ01000246.1:0-1178 GCA_003446335.1 Lachnospiraceae bacterium
AAGGGCCTTTCCGCCAGCGTGTTTACGCAGGTGTCCGATGTGGAGACCGAGGTGAACGGCCTTATGACCTATGACAGGGAAGAAATAAAAGTAGATACAGAGAAAATGCGCGAACTTAATGAAGCTCTAAAAAGCTTTTAAAAAGAGAATAAAGGAGGTACTACAATGAGTGACCACATGATTCAGAATCCGATCATCCCGGGGTTCTATCCGGATCCGTCCATCTGCAGGGTCGGAGAGGACTACTATCTTGCATGCTCGAGTTTCGAGCTGTATCCGGGCATCCCGATCTTTCACAGCAAGGATCTGGCAAACTGGGAGCAGATCAGCTATGCCATGACGATGGATAACGGTTTTCATGTAAATGCCGACATGGGAACAGGCGGGGTCATGGCACCCACGATCCGGTATCATGAAGGTACCTTCTATATCGTCAACTGCAACTTTGGAGATAAAGGCAACTTTTATGTGACGGCTACAGACCCCAAAGGACCATGGTCAGAGCCGCACTGGATCACGGACGTTCCGGATATCGACTGTTCCATTTTCTTTGACAACGACGGAAAATGCTATCTGGTAAGCCCGGGGGATGATCCCTCGGAGGACAACCACCGCGCTTTCTTCCTGACGCCATACGATGTAAAAGAAGGAAAAGTCTGCGGTGAGAGAAAGAAGATCTGGAACAGTGCGCTCAGAAAAGCATGGGCACCGGAGGCACCGCACATTTATCATATCGGAGATTACTATTATCTGCTGATCGCCGAGGGCGGCACGGAGCATTTCCATTCCGTGATGATCGCCCGCAGCGAGACGATCGACGGATGGTACGAGGGCTATAAGGGTAACCCGATCATGACACACCGTCATCTGGGATATTATTATCCCATCGACAATATCGGTCATGCCGACCTGGTCGATACGCCGGACGGAGAGTGGTATGCAGTAATGCTTGGCTCTCGTATTATCGATGGTCAGCACAAGAACTTCGGCCGTGAGACCTGGATCTGCCCGGTCATCTGGGAGAGAGGCTGGCCGGTCTTCAGCCCGGGTACCGGCAAGATGGAGTGGACCTATCCTGCGCCGAAGAATCTGCCATGGACTCCTGTTGAGCCCGAAGGTGAGAGAGACGATTTTGACTCGGCGGAGCTTCCTCTCTACTGGTCATTCTGGGGCGTGCC
>DMAZ01000246.1:1293-1573 GCA_003446335.1 Lachnospiraceae bacterium
GGCCGATCGCACAGCCTCTGAAGGGCTTTGATGTGCAGAATCCCGATCAGAGGAGGGATAACTGCGTAAGCTTTTTGGGAAGACGTCAGAGAAAAGAAAACTTTGACATAAGCTTCAGCATGGAGTTTACACCGCATAACAAGGAGGCCGCAGGGCTTATTATCATGCAGGCCTGCAATCACCAGTTCCGTATCGAAAAGGTCTTGGAGGACGGAAAGACTGTACTGCAGCTCATTCGCCTCACTACCAAACAGGAGGGGCTTCCTTTCCTTCCGGGCTA
>DMAZ01000246.1:1682-14790 GCA_003446335.1 Lachnospiraceae bacterium
TGCTCGAGAAACACGAGGTTTCGGACGCACCGCTGACTATCCGTGTCGAGGTGAGAAGGCAGGAGAACCGCATCTTCTATCGCGAGGGCGACGGAGAGGAGAAGGCATTCGACGTGATCGCCGACGGCGCCGAGATCAATCCCGAGGAAGTGGGAGGAATGATCGGAACCATGATCGGTATGTATGCTACCGCGAACGGAGAGCAGAGTGAGAATGCGGCGGCGTTTGATTTCTTTGAGATGAAATAAAGAGAACACACGGGGGACAGGAATCTGTCCCCGTGATTTCAAGAGCACTGACGGGCTCCCATCAGTGCTCTTGTTTTCTGATTTCTCTGAGTCTTCTGTAAAAAGTAGATTCTGTCATGTTACAGATCTCCAAAACTTCCGATGTTTTCAATTCTCTGCATTCCCACTTCTTTATTATTTCATTGAAATTGTGAGGGACAGGTAATCTTCTACGACCAAGGTGAACGCCTCTGGCTCGTGCCGCTGCAATTCCTTCTGCCTGCCTCTGCCGAATGTAATTTCGTTCATTTTCCGCACAGAAGGAAAGGATGCTCAGGACAAGATCGCTGATTACAGTGCCGAAAAGATCTTTCGAGCTTCTTGTGTCCAGAATCGGTTTCATGTCGATAATGCATATGTCCACACCCTTCTCATGGGTGAGGATACGCCATTGCTCTTTGATTTCGGTATAATTGCGACCAAGTCTGTCTAAGCTTACAACATAAAGCAAATCTCCTTTTTTCATTTGTCTGACCATCCTTTTATATTGGGGGCGGTCAAAATCTTTCCCACTTTGCTTATCAGTGAAAATATGAATCTTCTCGTTCAATTCCTGCATGGTAATCAACTGTCTGTCTTCGTTCTGACCTGTAGTCGAAACCCTTACATACCCAAAAACAGTCATGTCTACATTGTACCTCCTTCTTAAAAAGTCTTGATGCCTGCAAAAATCCTGAGAGGCAGAAATGCTGCATTCAGGGGGCAGAAAATGTCATTCCTTCCGGAAACTGAGCGGAATTTCATGCATTATATCGCCGGAGACACGGAATGGACAGAACAAAAGTTGTTCAATATTTGACATTTTAAGAAGAAAATGTGTATTCAGGAGATTTATCACTTGATGTGATTAGTGTAGTCAAAGGTAACCGGTAATCCGCCGCGTCGCTGCTTTCTGGAAAAACAATTTGATTCAGCGATATAAATGAACAACGGGTTTGTCACCCAGACATAAAAGCCGTAGAGCAGTAAATGACGAAAATATTCAGACATTAAGCATCAAAAAAAACAATTAAATAATAAACAAAGAAGAAGTGCTTATTTATGCTTGAAATAGCGATTGCTATCATAATTTGTACGTTTTGACAGACTATATATCCTAAATAATCTTACAACTTTTCACTATTTTTGGCAATAGGTAAATTCAAAAAAGACGTCTCGAGATACCCTGTCAAAAACTACACTTTTTGACAGACAAATGCTGACGCGGGGTCTTAGAACAATGCGAGAAGACCTTCGTCCTTAGAACTTTAATCATTACACGGTAGGAAGGAGGAGAGGGATCAGTTCATGTGAATCTCGCATGAAGAACAGGTATTTTTACCAAAAGCTGCAGTTTTTTTCATAGAAAGCATGGGGGTGACAGCATCAAAAACATACTCCCGGCCGATCTGCAAAAGAACTGCTGCCAGGAAAGTATCAGAAAGTGAAAGGAGACTTGAAACATGAAACTTAAAAAGTGTTTTGCGCTGTTTCTTGCGCTGACGATGACACTTTCTTCCGCTCCACAGGCTTTTGCCGGCGAGCTCCTGCTGGAAGACGGGGAGCCGGATGTCACCTGGGTAGAGGAATCAATTCCGGAAATAGAAGGGGAAGACCTTGATCTGGTCGGCGTTAATTCGACCGGCTGGAGCAATGACTATGAGCATTATTTTTATTATGATGATGCTGATCAGTTAACAGAAGCGGTCATCGATGATGTAGTCATACCTCCGGACTGTGTGAATGACGGATATACCATAAGGACTGCTTATAGGATAGATGACGTGGATAAGGAAAATCCTCTTGCTGTAAAAGATGATTTAGATCCCGTTGCTGCGCTTGGCCATACAGCGGCTGAGCCCGTGGTTGAGAACGAGGTTGGGCCTTCCTGCAACCAAGAAGGTTCAAAAGACGAGGTTGTCTACTGCTCTGTGTGCGGTGATGAACTTTCCCGTGAGACGATCACAAGTGCCATGACTAACCACACAGAGAGTGATCCCGTAGTGGAAAATGAAGTTCCTGCCTCCTGCACCGAGGCCGGCTCTCATGATGAGGTCGTCTATTGTGATGTCTGCGGTACAGAACTCTCCCGTAAGAGTGTGACTGATAATGCGCTTGGCCACACATGGGGCGAATGGGAAGAGACTGACAAGGCCACCTGCACTAAAGAAGGTAAGAGTACTCGTACCTGCACGATCTGTGGCGAGACCGAGACGGAAGTGATTCCTGTGACGGAACACACTCCGGGTGAGGCGAAACGTGAAAACGTGAAAGAAGCAAGCTGCACCGAGGACGGTTCTTATGATGAGGTCGTCTACTGCAGCATCTGCGACGCAGAGATCTCTCGCGAAACAAAGACTGTCGCTAAAAATCACACCTGGGGCGAATGGAAAGTAACCACAGAACCCACATGCACAGAAAAAGGTGTGAAAACTCGTACCTGCGAAGTTTGCGGTGAGGAAGAAACCGAAGAGATTCCGGCACCCGGACATACTCCTAAAGACGAGCCGGAAATGCTGCGTGATGAGACCTTCGTTGCACCTACCTGCACCAAGGATGGCCAGCATGTATATGCGCTGTTCTGCTCTGTCTGCGGCGAAGAGATTTCGCGCGAAGACCCTGAGATAGAACCTGCACTGGGTCATACTCCTAAAGATGCTGTGGAAGAGAATAAAGTCGAGGCTACCTGTACCAAGGATGGCTCTTACGACGAGGTCATCTATTGCGATGTCTGCGGCGAAGAAATCTCCCGAGAGAAAAAGACGATTGAAGCAGCTCATACTCCCGGAGAAGCAGTAAAGGAGAACGAGAAGGAAGCCACCTGTACAGAGGACGGCTCTTACGATGAGGTTGTCTATTGCACAGTCTGCGGCGAAGAAATCTCCCGCGAAAATAAAGTCATCACCGCACCTGGCCATACAGAAGCTGAGGCTGTAAAAGAGAATGAAGTCAAGGCTACATGCACCAAGGATGGTTCTTATGATGAGGTTGTATACTGTTCTATATGCGGAGAAGAGCTTTCCCGCGAGACTAAGACGGTAGATGCACTCGGTCACAAATGGGAACTTTTTGAAGGTACTAAGATCGAACCTACCTGCACTAAAGATGGCTCCTGTTTTCAAAAGTGCTCAGTCTGTGGTGAGTTGAATGAGACTCCTGTGGTTCTGCCTGCACTCGGACATACGGAAGGTGAGCCTGTCAATGAGAAGGTAGTTGAGGCTACATGCACCAAGGATGGCTCTCACGACGAAGTAGTTTACTGCACCGTCTGCAAAGAAGAGCTTTCCCGCAAGTCTGTGACAGATGCTGCACCGGGACATACTCCTGGTGATGTTGTGAATGAGAAAGTAGTAGATGCAACCTGTACTGAGGCCGGTTCTCATGAAGAAGTTGTATACTGCTCAGTTTGTAAAGAAGAAATCTCACGCGTGCCAGTAACAGATGAAGCTCTTGGACATGACTGGAAAGAAGACGTAGTTGTTAAGGCAGCTACCTGTGAAGAGGAAGGGCTTGCAACCAAGGAGTGCAGTCGTTGTCACGAAAAGACTAACACTGAGAAGATTCCGGCGCTTGGTCATGATTATGTAAAAACTGACATTAAGGTTACTTGGAATGCTGATGAACCCGACACCGGTGTCCTGATCTACACCTGGACATGCAAGAATGACAGCTCACACACCAAAACTGAACTTGTAGCATTTACGTCAGATGATCAAGACGTGGATTATACTGTCACCAAAGAAGAGACGAAAGCTCCTACATGTGAAGAAATTGGAGAAACGACTTATACTTTCTCTGAAACCTTGCCCGACGGCACTGTAATAGAGTCTAAGAACACAGAAGAGATTCCTGCAAAGGGTCATACAGCCGGCGAATCAGTTGAAGAGAATGTGATAGAGGCTACTTGTGTAAAAGATGGTTCCTATGATTCTGTTGTCTACTGTGAAGACTGTGGAAAAGAAATGACTCGCAACACGGTTACTTCCAAAGCAAAAGGTCATGAGGCAGGCGAGGCTGTTGAAGAGAACCGCGTTGAGCCGACTGCAGTCATAGATGGCCATTATGACACAGTCGTTTATTGCACCATTTGCGGCGAAGAGCTTTCACGTGAGACGATAACTATTCCTGCTGGCGGACACAAGCCGGGCGAGGCTGTTGAAGAGAATCGTGTTGAGCCAACCTGCACCGAAAAGGGAAGCTACGATACAGTTGTCTATTGCGTTGACGAAAGCTGTGATCCCAAGGTCGAGCTGAGCCGTAAGACTGTCTCAATTCCTGCTATTGGTCATAAGTGGGCCAAACCAGTACAGGAAAACAGAGTTGAGGCTGCCTGCACTGAGGATGGCGGATACGATATGGTGGTATACTGCTCTGTCTGCGGTGAAGAGAATGTCGAAGCCAGAGAGCATATTGATCTTCCGGCGACCGGTCACAGTGCTTATTTCACCAAGACAGGTGTTGTTGAAAAGGAAGCAACCTGCACAGAACCTGGTGAAATGTATGACATCACCTATTGCGGAATCTGCTTTGAAGAAATATCCAGAAGCGATGCGACTGAGATCCCCGCTGCAGGCCACATTGCAGGTGAAACAGTCAGGGAAAATGAAGTTGCTGCAACATGCACAGAGGACGGCTCCTATGACGAAGTAGTGTACTGTGCAGTCTGCGGTGAAGAAATATCCCGCGAAGCAAAGACGATCGAGGCTGTTGGCCATATTGAAGGCGAAGCAGTTAAGGAAAATGAAGTCGCAGCTACCTGCACAGAGGACGGTTCCTACGATGAAGTAGTATACTGTACAGTCTGCAAAGAAGAGCTGTCACGCGAAACTAAGAAGGTTGAAGCTGCTGGCCATATTGAAGGCGAAGCAGTTAAGGAAAATGAAGTCGCAGCTACCTGCACAAAGGACGGTTCCTACGATGAAGTAGTATACTGTACAGTCTGCAAAGAAGAGCTGTCTCGCGAAACTAAGAAGGTTGAAGCTGCCGGCCATAAGTTCGAGGATGGTGTCTGCACGGTATGCGGCGAGAAGATGCCTGTTACCGTAACCTTCGACCCGGCAAACGGTGAAGATACTAAAGAAGTAGAGTATAAATATGGCGATACAGCAGAGAAACTTGAGGATCCGGAAAAAGACGGCTATATCTTCGCATTCTGGACACTTGATGCAGAGGCAGAAGAGCCTGAAGAGTATGACTTTACTGCACCTCTTACAGAGGATATCACCCTGTATGCATACTGGACAGCTGAACCTGATCCTGTGATTACTCTCAGTGAAACGAGCGTAGATCTGGAAAAAGGCAATACAGCAGAAATTACTGCTGAAATGCTTGATACGGATACTATCGCAAGCGCAGAAAGCACAGACGAAGACATCGCATCTGCAACATTTACTAAGGATGCAGGTTCTGCAGTACTCACCATTACAGCAGGATCAGTTGAAGGAACAGCGACTATCACAGTTACAACAACAGCAGGCGCGACAGCAGAGATCACTGTTCGTGTACTCTTTGATGATGTAACTGATCCTGAAGAGCAGTTCTATTATGATGCTGTATACTGGGCAGCAGACAACGGAATCACTACCGGTTGGGATGACAATACCTTCCGTCCGATGAATGATGTTAATCGTGCATCAGTTGTCACATTCCTGTGGAGGCTTGCAGGCAAACCTGAACCTTCTGCTATGGCGACATTCTCTGACATGACAGGTAACGAAGAGTTTGACAAAGCAATTTCCTGGGCAGCAGAAAATGGAATAGTTACAGGATGGCCTAATAACACCTTCCGTCCATGGGATACCTGCAAACGTGCGGCAATCGTTACATTCATCTGGAGATATGCAGGAAAACCCGCTGCAACAAAGAAGGCTGAATTCAAAGATATGACAGGAAATGAAGAGTTTGATGCTGCAATCTCCTGGGCTGCAGAGAAAGGTATTTCAAAAGGATGGGATGAAGACTATACTTTCCGCCCGTGGAATACCTGCAAGAGGCTCGCAGTTGTCACCTTCCTTCAGAGACTGGCAAATCTTTGATCAGTAATATAAACGTCCAATGGTCTTTTATTATAACAAATAGCAATAAATAACTGACATCAAAAGCGCTGCCATCTTGAAAGCATTGTTTCAAGAATGGCAGCGTTTTTATTATTTTTACTCACACTTCGCGGTCAGAGAGCCACGTAAGACCATTTAATATGAACGTTGTATTGTATTGGGTCAATGGGGACGTTTCTCTTTGACCCATTTTGCTCGCAAAAATGGGTCAAAAAGAAACGTCCCCATTGACCCACTTTGACTCACAGAATGATAGAATATCCCTATCCTTGCAGGAGGATAGGGATATTTTTATAGTAAATGTGCAAAAAAAATATCATTATAGCAACCTTTATTATCGCAAATATTGACACAAAAGCAATCTTCTTTATAATAAATATTATATATTTTGCTACTTTGCAACAATTTGCCGCAACGAAAACCATGTTTCAGCTGATATACAGAGTACGTATCATCAGCAGTCTAAGGGAGTGGAAAAATGAGAAGAAAAGTGATGGCAATGTTTTTAGCAGCGACTTTGATCTTTAGTCAGGGAACACCTTCCTGGGCAGGAGAGCTTACTTTTGATCAGGACATGCTGCTGAGCGAAGAAGAGAATTTGGGCGAAATCGCGGAAGAAGCGGTCGATCCTGCATGGACTGCAGAGGAAACGACGGTTGCAGAGATCGCAGAGGAATCTTTTGAAGAACCGGCATTGGAAGAGGATGAAATATTCGTCCTGCAGGAAGAAACCGATGCTGACGTGACGGGAGAACTTTCGGAAGAGATCATAGAAGATGACGCCCTTAATGTGTCTGCAGCCACCGCAGAGGAAGAGTTTTTATTCCCCGAGGAAATGGAAACGGTCGAAGAAGAGTATACTGAGGAGGTTCCCGAACTTGTGGGCGATGGCGGAGAAGGCTCTGACCTCGATACAGGCAAAGAGATTCCGGCAATTACTCTCGATACAGATACGACAGCTGTCATACCCAATTATGGGGACATCGCATATTTCAGTTTTATTCCGGAGGAATCGGATGATTATGTGTTTTATTCCACTGCAGACAGAGATACCTATGGATATCTTTATGATGTGAATTTTGAAGAAATTGCGTCTGATGATGACGGCAGTGGGACTAATAATTTCAAACTGCAGGTAAATCTGGAAGCAGGAGTTCAATATTATTTTGGCGCAAGGTTCTATGATAATGACGCAGGATCGTTCAATGTAAGACTTGTGAAATACTTCGATAATGAGTTGGAGGCTCAGGCGGTAGAGAGTAATATTTATGTCGCAATGGGCGGAAGCGCAACGATGGAAGTAGAGGCAACGTGCAACGACGGAGAGATCACGTATGCATGGTACGATGATGACGGGAATCAAATTGAAGGAGAGACCGGTGCGGCATATACGGCGGAAAATATAACCGGGTATACTGAATACTACTGCCGGGTCTCGGATAAGTATGGAAACAGCACAAATGTATGGTTCTATATACACATAGAAAACAATTTAAGTGCAACCTGCGTCGGAGACAGTGATATTTACATCGCGCCGGGCGAAAGTGCGACGATGGAAGTAGAAGCAACGTGCAGCGACGGAGAGATCACGTATGCATGGTACGATGATGACGGGAATCAAATTGAAGGAGAAACCGGTGCGACATATACAGCGGAAAATATAACCGGGTATACACAATACAACTGCCGGGTCTCGGATAAGTATGGAAACAGCACAAATGTATGGTTCTATATATACATAGAAAACAATCTCCGCGCGACCCCTGTCGGAGACAATGAAATTTACATCGCGCCGGGCGAAAGCGTGAAGATGGAAGTAGAAGCAACGTGCAGTGCCGGAGAGATCACGTATGAATGGTACGATAATAATTGGAATCGAATCGAAGGAGAAACCGGAGCGACATATACGGCGGAAAATGTAACCGGGTATACACGTTATATCTGCAAAGCAACGGACAAGTATGGAAACAGCACAGAAGTATATTTCTATATATACATTGAAAACCACTTCAACGCAGACTACGTCGGAGACAATGATATTTCCATTATGCCGGGCGAAAGTGTGACGATGGAAGTAGAAGCAACGTGCAGCGCCGGAGAGATCACGTATGAATGGTACGTATGGAACGATAACAATTGGAATCAAATCGAAGGAGAAACCGGTGCGGCATATACGGCGGAAAATATAACCGGGTATACTGAATACTACTGCCGGGTCTCGGATAAGTATGGAAACAGCACAAATGTATGGTTCTATATAAACATAGAAAACAATCTCCGCGCAACCCCTGTCGGAGATAGTGATATTTATATCACGCCGGGCGAAAGCGTGAAGATGGAAGTAGAAGCAACGTGCAGCGCCGGAGAGATCACGTATGAATGGTACGATGATGATTGGAATCAAATCGAAGGAGAAACCGGCGCGACATATACGGCGGAAAATATAACCGGGTATACACGTTATATCTGCAAAGCAACGGACAAGTATGGAAACAGCACAGAAGTATATTTCCATATATACATTGAAAACCACTTCAACGCAGACTGCGTCGGAGACAATAATATTTCTATTATGCCGGGCGAAAGTGTGAAAATGGAAGTAGAAGCAACGTGCAGCGCCGGAGAGATCACGTATGAATGGTACGTATGGAACGATAACAATTGGAATCAAATCGAAGGAGAAACCGGAGCGACATATACAGCGGAAAATATAACCGGGTATACTGAATACTACTGCCGGGTCTCGGACAAGTATGGAAACAGCAGGGATATAGGATATTATGTACATATAGAAAACAATCTCAGTGCAACCTACGTTGGAAACTATGCTATTCATATTACACCCGGCGAAAGCGCGACGATGGAAGTAGAAGCAACGTGCAATGCCGGAGAGATCACGTATGCATGGTACGACTACAATCGAGGAACATGGCTCAAAGGAGCAACCGGCGCGGCATATACGGCGGAAAATGTAATCGGGGATAAAGAGTACTACTGCCAGGTTTCGGACAAGTATGGTAATTATGTGAGAGTATGGTTCAACGTGTACACCGATAACGGATTGAACGCATCGGCAGCATATGGCAGCTATATCTATGTAGAACCCGGCGAAAGTGCAGTGATGGAAGTGGAAGCATCCTGCAATAAAGGCTCGATCAACTATCAATGGTTCGACAGCGCTGACAAACCGGTCGAAGGAGCTGTCGGACCGACCTGCACAGCAGAGAATGTAAACGAACGCACACAGTACCACTGCGTCGTTTCTGACGAGTATAAAAACAGCAGGACTGTTTGGTTCTATGTATATGTAGAAAACAGCTTTACCGCACGTGCGATCCCCGGATCCACTGTCAAAGTTGAACCCGGTGGAAACGCGGTGATGGAAGTAAGCGCATCCTGCAGTTTGGGAGATATCTCCTATCAGTGGTATAAGAATGGGGAAGCAGGCTATTCTCCGATTGAAGGAGCTACGGCTAATACGTATACCGTAGAAAATGTGAGAGGCTATTCATACTTCTACTGTGAAGTGTCTGATAAATATGGAAACAGAACTACGGTTTCCTTTACGGTATCTGTAGATAATGAATTTACAGTCGCAAACGCAGAAGACAGTACGAATATTTTTGCCTTACGTGGAGAAAACGTAGAACTTAAGGCAGAGGCATCCTGTAAACACGGCGAACTGACTTATCAGTGGCAGAAATATGACCCTGAACGGTATTATATCTCGTTGGATGGAGAAACATCTTCGAGCATTAACGTGATTGCTGTAGATTCAAATCAGGATTACAGATGTTACGTACATGATGAATATGGCAATAGCAATTATGTATATTTTTATATTAATACATTATCGGATGAAATTAAACCGATCGAGCTTGACACAGATACAACCGCGACAATATCGGCACGAGGAGATACCGCCTGCTACAGCTTTGTCCCAAAAGAGACAGACTTCTACAGATTCTATACTGCAGATAATAAGAACGCCTATGGATATTTTTATGATGCCGATTTCAAAGCTCTGAGATATGATGATGGCACTAATTTTGAAGTGGTGCAGAAACTGGAAGCCGGAAAGCAATATTATCTGAGCACCGGATTCCACAATAATATCACCGGCACATACACTGTAAGACTTGAGCATAAAATTCTTCCGGATTCCGGTGAAAGCAGCGATGGACTGAAGTGGAAGTATGAGGACGGAGTACTTACGATTTCGGGGTCAGGTTCGTCCTGGTATGAGATAAGAGAGGATTATGGGTATTACAGTGACTCCGTAACTAAAGTGGTTGTCGAGAACGGCGTAACCAATATTGGATATTATGCCTTCTCTTCCTTCACAAAGCTTAGCGAAGTTGTACTTCCGGAGAGCCTGAAAGAGATTGGCGGATATGCTTTTGGCCTTTGCAGCAGTCTGACCGGCCTGACGATACCGGCAGGAGTAACGAGCATTGGTGACGCGGCATTCCAGGGCTGCAAAAACCTCAGCAGTATTGAATTTAAGGGAGATGCTCCCACTTTCCTGACCGGATCGATGGGTTCCGGCACACAGTTCTATGGAGTTACTGCTACAGCTACGTATCCTTACGATAATGAGACCTGGAATAAGAGAGTAATGCAGAACTACGGCGGAAACATCACCTGGACTCCGGCCGGACATCTGGATGGCAGTGTCAAAGCAGAGGACATCACACTGAATGTGGATACGAAAAATGCGCAAAGTGCACAGATCAATGTGACAGAGAACCTGAGCGGAGGTGCATTAACTTATTCAAGTGACAAAGAAAAAGTGACTGTAGATACACAGGGTAAAGTAACTGTAGAAGCCGGCTTTGCAGGAACTGCGACGATTACTGTAAAAGCAGCGGCAGCAGAGAAGTACAAAGAAGCAGCCACAACAATAACGGTGCAAGTTCTGTTTTCGGATGTGACCGATCCGGAAAAGCAGTTCTATTATGACTATGTATACTGGGCTGCTGATAGCGGTATTACGACAGGCTACAGTGATGGAACATTCGGAGCTATGAAAGACTGCAACCGCGCGGCAGTGGTAACCTTCCTCTGGAGAATGGCAGGAGAGCCTGAGCCGAAGAAAATGGCCGGGTTCAAGGACATGACAGAAAACAGTGATTTTAATAAGGCTATTTCGTGGGCTGCGGAAGAAGGAATAACCACCGGATGGGCAGCAGACAACACCTTCCGTCCATGGAATACCTGCAATCGTGCGGCAATAGTGACATTCCTCTGGAGATATGCCGGTTCGCCGGAGCCAAAAGCAAAGGCCGGGTTCAAGGATTTGACAAATAACCCTGCTTTTGATAAGGCCATTTCATGGGCTGCAGAAAACGGAATTACCACAGGCTGGGATGACAATACCTTCCGCCCATGGAAGACCTGCACCAGACTTGCGGTGGTATCGTTCCTGTCGAGGTATGATGCTTTGTAAATGAGATACTTTCTTGAAGAAATTGACACATTGATCATCGAATTTAGATGCCCCTGTTCTCGCAAGAGGACAGGGGCATTTCACGTCCTGCTGTATTGTTGACACGTTCTGATTTTACATTTTTATTTGACGATAAGCCCACTTCGTTATAATATATATTATAGATAAATATCGGCTTTTTATACAGAGAGAGGAGGGGAGCATGAAAAACAAAAAGCATATTATTCTTTTCTGCGCATTTTTATTCATAATGCTCTCCCTTTCTGTCGTAGATGCAGCTGCCGCGGACACCGCGGGCGCACCGCCGGGCAAAAATGTGTTTGTCCTGCCTTCTTCGATCAAGAACATAGATGAAAGCGCATTTGAAGGGACGAGCCCGGAATATGTTTTCCTGCCCGAGAGCGTAGAGCGGATAGGAAACGATGCGTTTGCCAACATCGGAAATGACTTCAAGCTGGTCGCTCCGAAATATTCATCCATTTCTGAGAATATATCGGATGACGGTGATTGTCTTCTCCTGGACTATTCCGACAAGTATGCCGGAAAACTGGCCGGTAGAAATGAGCTGCATTTTGATTCGTTTATATTGCATCGCACATCGCAGAGCAGCAGTGAGGGTGGTTCCTCCGGGAACGATGATACGGACTCGCTGACGCCGGTGCATAACAAATACAGACAGAGCTACAAAGTGTGGCGCACGGTAATGACAACTATTCCTTATGAGATAAGAAACTCGAAAACTTATGTACAGGCTTTGGATTTTCTGTAGTCGTGAGTGCGCAAAGATTACCGGCAGCCCGGACCCGGGCAGGGCATCAATTGCCTGCCGGTAACGGTAAGCAAGCAATAACGGCACATAAGTATGAAAGCCTTTGGGCTTTCATACTGACGATTGTGAAAATGCCCTTGCAAGCAAGCATTTTCACTGCACTGAAATATGGAGGGAAATCCATGATGAAGAATAAAATGAAACGTATTATGGGCGTCGCTTTGGCGGCTGCTCTTGCGCTGACAAGCACTGTAGCCTTGTCGGTAAGCGCTGAAAATGTGGACAGCGGAGAGCTTCTCATCGCCGAGGACACCGTCCTGCAGGAAGAAGCTGTGGATTATATTCCGTCAGACTCCACAGAAACGATAGGCATCAGTGACGAAGTCATTGCTCCCGAAAGCGAAGCGGATATTCCTGTTGATGAGATCACAGTACCCGAAATTGCGGAGGAAACAGTACCTTCTTACGAAGAGCCGGCAGTACCTGCCGAAGTTTTTCCGGAAGAAACGACAGAAGAGATCGTCGATGGTACAGATGTGCTTCCGGAAACAGTGGATGAAACGCTGGC
>DMAZ01000134.1 GCA_003446335.1 Lachnospiraceae bacterium
TCAGCATCTTTGACTGGATAAAGGTCTTGTCGATGTTTTTCCCCATTTCTCCGCCGAGGGCATCGATCTCTCTTACAAGATGTCCCTTGGAGGATCCGCCGATATGCGGATTGCAGGGCATCATGGCGATGCTGTCGGTATTCATGGTAAATATGACGGTCTTCAGACCGAGACGCGCCGTTGCCAGCGCCGCTTCGCAGCCCGCGTGTCCCGCACCGATCACACAGACATCCGTCCGGATATGATAGGCGTTATTATTGCTCATTCTGCATATTCCCTTCGTATTTCATAACCGCATGCCGGGCTGTTTATTTTCCGAGGCAGAAGCGGGAGAAGATCTCTTCGACCAGATCGTCCTCCACCGCTTCCCCGATGATCCTTCCGAGGAAGGTATAGGCGTTCATAAGATCAATGGAATAGAAGTCTTCGCTGAGACCGTCCTGTATGCTCTTGATCACAAGGCGCAGCGCCTCTTCCGCCTTCTCTGCTTCGTGTATCTGCCGCAGATTGGAAAGAAAAACTTCGTTTTTTTCCATGATCTCGCCCGCACGGAACATTTCGAGGATCAGTTTTTTCAGCCGGTCCAGTCCTTCCCGTTCCTTCAGAGAACAGGTAAGGAAGGTGATGCTCCGGTAATTATTGATGCGCTTCTCGCTGCTTTCCTGCGAAGGCTTCGGATTCGGGAAACGGAAAAGATCCTGGGCCTGCTTCTGTGTGATCTTCGAGGGAAGATCGGTTTTGTTGAGAAGAAGAATACATCTTTTTCCCCGGGAGATTTCCTTATTAATAAGATCGGCGATCCTGCGGTCTTCCTCTTCGATCCCGGCCGAGCTGTCCAGAAGGAACAGGATCAGGTCCGCCTTTTCCATGGCCTTCTTGGCGCGTTCCACACCGATCTTTTCCACAACATCTTCCGTATCCCGGATTCCCGCCGTATCCGTAATATTCAGGATCGCATTCCCGATACGTACTTTTTCCTCCAGGGTGTCCCGGGTCGTCCCTGCGACCTCTGTAACGATCGCGCGCTCGCTCCCGCACAGATAATTCAGTAAGGAGGATTTCCCGGCATTGGGTTTTCCGACGATGACCGTGTTGATGCCTTCCTTCAGGATCCTTCCTTCTTTTGCATAGATGATCAGCTCCTTCAGTTCATCCGCAATACGGGTCACCTTCTCTTCCAGCTTGTGAGGGTATCCGTCCAGGGAATAATTGTCCGGGTCATCCAGCGCGGATTCTATAAAGGCGATCTCATAGAGAACTTCTTTGCGCAGTTCCTTTACTTTATCGGAAACACTGCCCCTGAGCTCATCCATGGAGGTCCTTCTGGAAAATTCATTTCCTGCGGAAATAAGATCCATGACCGCTTCCGCTCTGGAAAGATCGATACGTCCTCCCAGAAAAGCCCTTTTGGTAAACTCACCCGGCTCTGCCGGCCGCGCGCCATTCTGAATGACCAGTTCCAGGATCGTCTGCATCAGATACACACCGCCATGGGTATTGATCTCAACGGTATCCTCTGTCGTATAACTGTAGGGATGACGGAAGACCGAGACCATGACTTCGTCCATGACCCTTCCGTCCTTCGGATCGACAACATAGGCAAGCCGGATCTGGTTGGAAGGCATTCCGAACAGGGTCTTTCTTTTCTTTCCGGAAAACAGATCCCTCTCGTCCCGGTTCCTTTGCCGCAGCATAATGATCTTATCCGCGATCCCGATCGCATCCGGACCGCTGATCCGTATGATCCCGATGCCTGCTTCGGCAAGCCCCGTTGCCGCCGCTGCGATCGTATCATCATTTAATCTGTCATATTCCAGAGCCATAGACTGCTCCCATCTGCCAAGCCGGCCATATGCATTTCCGGCTGGTCTTAAAGCGCCGCCGTTTCCGGCTTTTTCCGTATACATGAACAGCTGCGGACCATTTTACCGGCTCGCAGCTGCACTTTTACATCCTGGTATGGATGATCACTTCTTTAATGTGACGACGACTTTACGGAAAGGATCCTCACCCTCGCTGTAGGTCGTAACATATTTATCATTCTGGAGCGCCGAATGGATGATCCTTCTTTCATACGGATTCATGGGTTCGAGAGCAACGCTTCTTCTGGACTTCCTGACCCGGTACGCAATGTTCTTTGCCAGGTTCTCCAGGGTCTTCTTTCTCCGTTCCCTGTAATTCTCCGTATCCGCCTTGACGTGGACATAACCTTCCACATCCTTGTTGGCGACCAGGGAAACCAGGTACTGGATGGAATCCAGTGTCTGTCCTCTCTTACCGATGAGCACGCCCATGTCATCGCCGGAGAAATCCAGAAGCAGGACGTTTTCTTCCTTATCAAAATCGGTATTGATATTCACGTCCATATGCATGGCTTCGAATACGGATTTCAAGAAAGCAACGGATCTTTCCGTAATAGCCGCGATCTGCTCATCCGTATAATTGATGCGGACTTCCTGTTCTCTCTTCTTCTGCGCATTCTCTCTTGCAAGTGCTGCAGCGGCGATCTCTTCTTCGTGCTTTTTGCTGACCGTCTCAAAATCCCTGCTGTCATCAAAACGGTCATTCCTGCGGTCTCTTCTTCTGTCGTTTCCGCCTCTCTGACCGCGTCCCTTACCGGAACGGTCCCTGCCGTTTCCTCTCTTACGGTCGAATCTGTCCCTGCGGTCGTAGGAATCCTCTCTTACGACTTCCGGAAGCTCGCCGTTTGCCCTGGCAGCGGCAGCCGCCTCTGCCTTGGCTTCGATCTCTTCCATCGTAAGCACATGATTCTTCTTTTCTTCTTTTACGGGAACTGTCTTTTCAACGGTCCCGGCGACAGCAGCTTCCTGTTCCTCTTTGATTCTTGCCTTAATAACGGCTTTTCTGGCGTTGAAGCCAAGGAATCCTGCACTGCCCTGATCGACAATGACATAATCCAGTCTGTCACTGGTAACGGAAAAACTCTGGCAGGCCGCTGTGATCGCATCATCCAGCGTCTTTTCGGAAAATTCTCTGTATTCAGCCATATTATCCTCACTTCTTATCGTTCTTCTTAGCGTTGTTAAAGGCGTCTACCATATTCGCTTTGGAAGCCAGCGAGCCTTCCTTATATTTACCGTTCTTATAGATATTCTGCGCCTGCTCCAGCTTTTTCTGCTTCTCGCTGTCGCTGACTCTTGTCTTTGCCGATGCGCCTGTTCCGACACTGGAAGAAGGTGTCTGCGCCGCAGAGGAATTGACCAGCTTCTGCATCAGGGAAGGCTTATCGCCGCCCTTTTCCGCCGCGATCTTCTGCTTTTCGGCTGTCTTCGCAAGATAGGCATCCATGTCCATGTTATTGATGTGCTTGTTGATCAGCACCTGCTGGACGCTTCTGACGACAGCACCGGCGACCCAGTAGAGGCCGAGACCGGCAGGAAGGGTAAAGCAGAACCAGGCAGACATGATGGGCATCATGTAATTCATGGTCTTCATGGAAGAAGCCATGGCGTTCTCCTGGTCATCCCGGGTGGGCTGCGGCATCAGCGCCACATTGATCAGCTGGGTAACGGCAGCCAGGGCAGGAACTACGATCGCCGCGATGATGCCGATGACGGAACCTGCTGCAAGAGCTTCCCGGAATGTAAAGAAAGGAGAGTTTCCGATATTCAGTCCTAAAAAGTTATTGTATCTGGTGAGCTGTGAAACGGTATTGGCAACATCTCCCGATACGGCAGGGAACTGCTCGGAAAGAGCACTCCAGTCCGCTGTGGAAAAACGGTTCAGCACGTCAATAAACGTATTGGAAACGGTATTTCCCACGTTATTGATGAAATTCTCACTTGCAAAGCTGCTCTTGAACTGGGCGGCAGCAGTTGTTGACTGCAGGTATTCCGAAGCGCCGGCCTGGTTGATGAGATTTGTTACAAGAGGGAAAAACGCATCCTTGACCTGTGTGACATATGCGGGAATGTTGTAAATGACTCTGTACAGAGCGAACAGGATCGGCATCTGGATCAGAAGCTGCAGGCAGCTTCCCGTAGCGGAGACACCGTATTTGCGATAGACCGCCTGTGTCTCCTCGTTCATCCTCTGCATGGATTCCTGGTCATTTTTTCCTTTATATTTCTTCTGGATCGCCTGGATCTCGGGGCTCATGATATTGGAGAGCTTGGAAAAGCGCTGCTGCTTGATGGTAAGAGGCAGCATGCACATGTAGATGACGATCGTGAAAATGATAATGGCCAGGCCGATATTCGGAAGGCCGATCGAATTCAACAGTATGAAAATGCCATTCATGATATAGCCCAGAAGACTGGCTACCGGACCGATAATGAATGTTGTTGCCTTGGTAAGAATAAGCGGACTGTACACTTGGTCCCTCCTAATTTCCGTGCTCAGGGCACGGGGTCATAACCGCCATGAGAAAAAGGATTGCACCTTATGATCCTCCATAAAGCCAGCAATCCGCCTTTAAAGGCCCCGTATTTCTCCACTGCCTGAAGCCCGTATTCGGAACATGTCGGAATATACGGGCACTTCGTTGTCTTGAGCGGAGACAGATATTTCCTGTAAAATTTGATAAGCGCGATCAAAAGGTTTTTCATCATGGCATCAATCATCGTCCTTTACCGCATCCTCGTGATAGATACGGCTCTTTTTCAGAAGACTTAAAAGCGCTGTTTCGATCTCGTGATAACTGGCCCCGTCGGCCGATCTGCGCGCCACTACTACAATGTCCGAACCGCTATCGAACTGTTTTTCGTGAAGCCTTGCCGCTTCCCTGATAAGTCTTGTCAGTCTGTGCCTGACAACGCTGTTCCCAACCTTCTTGCTGACGGATATCCCGAGTCTTGATTTTGAAAGACCGTTCTTCCTGTTATATACAACAAGGTATTTGTCTGCACAGGATCTTCCTGTCTTATAGCATGATCTGAAGTCTTCGTTCTTTTTAATTGATTCCATTTGCCAAAAAAAGCCGGCAGGTAAGCCGGCTTTAAGTTTTTATACTGTTAAGGCTTTTCTTCCTTTTGCCCTTCTGGCAGCCAGGACCTTGCGTCCGCCGGCGGTCTTCATTCTTGCCCTGAATCCATGGACCTTGGAACGCTGTCTTTTCTTGGGCTGATATGTCATTTTTGCCATGTCTTAACACCTCCTTATAAATAGAAAACAATGCAGTCTGTTTCTCACTGTGCAAATGCATCACAGATGCATTGCTATATAATCGTTCTGATAGAACAGCTTTTTAATTATATTAGATAAGTTTTTCCGAGTCAAGTGCCGAAAACGTTATATTTACGGCCTTTTCCGGCATTTTTTCCATACCGCAAAATATGGAAAAAATAAATTTTCTTATCCAACATTTAGTGTCTCCACAAATACCCAAAACCGGGGATAACACGTTTTTCACAATCCACATTTTGTGGATAAAATGTGGATTTCTGTCGGAAAAATGAAGGCTCCTCTCCCGGCTTACCGCCGTAAACACCCCATGCTTATCGGACAAGGCGGCAATATGGAAAATGTGAAACGAAGTTATCCACATTTTCACAAAATGAGTGTCGAAAACTTTTTTATCCACAGATTTCCGTGGACAACCGGCCATTTGAAAACCCCTTTAAATTACTATAAAATAATTCATGCTTGCCTTTTTGAAAAAGGAAATGAAAGAGAACTCAATGGATACATCAAAACTTCAGGAAAACTGGATAAATATCAAGGAGATCATCCGGAACGAATACGGTCTTTCCGATGTTTCCTTTAATACATGGATCAAGGATCTTCTTCTGGGACCCGTAAACGGAGATACCATCACCATCGTCATTCCCAGCAAGAGCAGCCTTATGCGCAATTACTATGAGAATAAGTTCCTCGATCCTTTCGAGGCTACTCTCTCCGAGATCATGGACCAGGAGTGCCATGTCATCTTCGTATTTGAAAACGAGGATAAGAAAGAGGAAGAAGAAGCACAGAAACGGGCTTATAATACCGTGATTTCCGAAAGTGCGGGCTTAAATCCCCGCTATCGTTTTGATACCTTTGTCGTCGGCAGCAATAACCGGCTGGCGCACTCAGCATGTCTTGCCGTTGCCGAAACACCGGGCCTTGTCTATAACCCTCTCTTTTTATACGGAGGAGCGGGCCTTGGCAAAACGCACCTCATGCATTCGATCGGGCACTATATCCTGGAGCAGGAACCGGATACCAAGGTCCTGTATGTTACCAGCGAACAGTTTACCAATGAAGTGATCGAATCGATCCGAAGCGGTAATGCCGCCTCGATGGCACGGCTGCGCGATAAATACCGCACGGTCGACGTCCTTCTGATCGACGACATCCAGTTCATCATCGGCAAGGAATCCACACAGGAAGAGTTTTTCCACACCTTTAATGCCCTGCATGCGGCGGGAAAACAGATTGTTCTCACCTCCGACCGTCCTCCCAGGGAGATGCGGCAGCTGGATGAGAGATTCCGCTCCCGTTTTGAAATGGGACTGACTGCGGATGTGCAGCCCCCGGATTATGAGACCAGGATGGCGATCCTTCGAAGGAATGCCGAAACGCTCCATATCCGTCTGGATGACGAGATCCTGGAGTATATTGCTT
>DMAZ01000036.1:0-3816 GCA_003446335.1 Lachnospiraceae bacterium
TCCTTTCGATAGAAATCTGCCGGAAGTACGAAGTTCCCGTCATCCGGCGTGAAGGCACCGAAAAGGGACCCGGCCATGAGGGCAAGGATGGTGAGGAACAGGATGCATTTGACAATTCGTTTTATGATGACCTTCATGGGAAGCTCCGATATCTGTGTGCTTAAGTCTGTCGGCTGTCAGAGATGACCGGTCTCCGGCATTTGCCTCATTTCAGAACTGCTGATAGAGGAATGCACCTACATTAAAACCGGGTCCGTATACGCTGAAAGTGAGTATCACCCATATGGCCAGGTAGACTACGCTCCAGCGGAATACGATGTTCTGGCGGGCAAGTATCTCACGGATCTTAATGCCTGATTCATTTACCACATCGACAACGATCTGGAGAATGATCGCCAGCATGAGGATGGAAAACTCCCGCTCCGATACACCGTGCAGGAAGACCGAACCGTCGGTCAGGACCCATGGATTGAATACAGTAAAAGTCTTTTTCAGAAGCCGGAAGGCTTCGGTCGCGCTTGGCGCGCAGTCGAAATAATCACTGATCGTGACAAGGAAAACGGTCCTTGCTATGCTGAAACCTTTCCAGCCTGCCGAAGTGCTGTTTATATGGAAGAAAGCCCGCATTTTCTCATAGGGACGTTCGAACAGGGTGTGCGTTGACACCAGTGTCGCGTGAAAGAGTCCGTAGATCACATAACGCCAGTTGGCTCCGTGCCAGATACCTACGAGCAGGAAAACGATGAAAGAGGCAAGCGTCGGCGGAATGACTTTGGCTGCATAGGAGCGGCCGGATTTTTTCAGAGACTTCTGCATTTTTATAAAGGGCTTTGAGAGCGCCACGGAATAAAATACATAATCTCTCATCCACGTGCCGAGTGTGATGTGCCATCTCTTCCAGTATTCGGAAATATTCTGAGCCATGTAGGGCTGGCGGAAATTCTCAACAAGCTTAACGCCGAACAGTTCGGACACGCCGATGACGATGTCGATGCCGCCGGCGAAGTCTCCGTACATCTGGACGCCGAAAAGCAGGATGCCGAGAAAGATGGTGAGACCGTTGTAGGCCTTATAGGTATGATTCGCGATGATCTCGTTCACGATGATTGCGCATCGCTCCGCAATGACCATTTTTTTGAAGTAGCCCCAGAGGATGCGGTAAATACCGGTCCGGAAAGAATTCTCATTGAAGGAGCGCTCCGCACAGAGTTCAGGCGCAAGGTCGTCGTGCCGGCTGATCGGTCCCTGGATGATCTGCGGGAACCAGGAGGCGAACAGGGCGAATTTGAGGAGGCTGCGATCTGCCTCGAATTTCTCGTTGTAGACGTCTATGAGATAGCCTGTTGTCTGGAATGTATAGAATGAGATGCCCAGCGGGAGGAGAAAATTGACCTCCGGTATCTGAAGGGGAACACCCGCGCGCGAAAAGAGGCTCATTAAGTTGGTCGTGAAGAAACCGGTGTACTTCAGGACAATTAATATGCCGAGATTGATCAGGAGGGTGAGCAGAAAGACTTTGCGCTTTTTCACACGGGCCTTTCCGCGGATAGCTTTCTTTTCTTCCCTGGACAGAGGGGTGCCGGAGGATTTTATGGTAAGGCGGGCTTTTTCGCCGATGCGGTCTATGGCGAGAGCACCGTAGAAAGTCGACAGGATCGTGACCGTGATAAAGATACCTGCCCTCAGACCGCCTGAAAGATAGTAAAACATTATACTTGAAACAAGCAGGATGACCCATTGATATTTTTTGGGGGCAAGGTAATAAAGGAGGACGGCGATGCCGACGAACGCAACATAATAAAGAGAGAATACAGCCATGTCAGTACCCGAGTAAGTTAGTATAGAAATCTTCAAAAATTATAGTTCAAGGAGATAGGGGTTGTCAACAAACGAGGGGGAGATGGACACTGGGAACGGACGCCGGGGACGGTTCTTCAGGCTGGTCAAAGACCAGCCGGGAAGAACCGTCCCCGGCGTCCGTCTCACGGCAGCTTATGCGCAATCTCCCCGTTCCCCGTATCCGCGGTCACATAGGAAGCATCGACCTTTCTGCCCGTTTTCTTATCATAGACCACGACATTCAGCCCGGGTCCCTGCAGTACATAATTATTCAGATCCAGTATGACCTGCGTGCTGCTCCCCTCCTCCGCATTGCGGCTCAGGGCCGTGACTCTGACACCGGATACCGTATCTTCCCAGTAATCGGACGTCCCGGTAAAGTCCGAGGTCTCATAGACCACACGCCCCTGATCGATCACGGCAATATAGGGATGATTTCCCGCAGCGTCATCGACCTCGCTTAGACCCATCTCCCGGAGCGACTGCCTGACCGTGTCCGTCATGGAGACCGAGGTATCGCCCGCAGCAGTCAGGACATAGAGATAATCCTCCGTATCAAAGGTCTCTTTGAGATGCCTGAAATAGGTGGCTGCCCGGTTGTCGGTGGCCAGGATCTGCCTTGAGCGGAACGAACAATAATCCGCATAATCCTTCGCGATGAACTCGTACCCCGGTTCGTCCTTTCTGTCGGGAAGATCATAGTTCTCTTTCAGCGTCTTTCCGATCCATGAAGAGAACTTTTCGGCCCCGCTCAGATTCAGATGCATGCCGTCGATGGAGTCGGTCCCGGAAGTAAGTCCCAGTTCCCCGGCACTGCTTATGAGGTTCATGCACACAACATTGTGATTTTTTGCAAATGTCTCGACCGCCGCACATTCACTGACCCTCTCCGGATAGAGCTCCGCCGGCAGCAGACCGGGTCCGAAGACCGGCAGACAGACCAGCAAAAGCTGCGTGTCCGTCTTCTCGCAGAGAGAGACGATCTTTTCCAGATATTCTTTCGTGACATCCGGGAGCTCCCACGCAGGATCAGCCTCGCAGGGCTCAAAAGTACCGGTATCAATACTCTGGGCCAGGACCCAGGAACCGTAGGCGGCCCCGGGATCTTCGTGGACCACATCCTCCCTCTTGAGCTCGGACCATCTCGAATGATATTCGTACCACGGGAAAAGAAAGCGGAGAGAGTCTTCCCCCTCTTTCTCAACGCCCCGGATCAGCTCATATCTGGATTTTGAGAAGAACGGCATGTTGTCGGATATGTAATGGACATCCTCGGTGCCTTCGTACGTCGTTTTGTAATCCCCCATGCCTGCCTCGAGGACGACCAGCTTCGGATGCTGGCGGTCAATGGCATCCTTCAGAAGATAGTAGGATAAGGCGACGGTCTGGTCGCCGGTTCCGAGATTATAGGAAGAGATGCCGTACTCGTCATAAAGAAGCATGGGGTAGATATCCTGCTTTATTTTGGAAGTGCCGGCGAAGAGCACATCAAAGCGGTCATTCTCTTTTCTGTAAAAGTCCCTCGGCAGGACATAGTTCCCGTCTTCCGGCGTGAAGGCGCGAAAAAAGAAGCCTGCTGCCAGAATAAGGACCAGGATGAACACAATATAGATGCAAATATTTTTCGCGGCAGCTTTCATCTGACTTTACTCGTCCTGCAGTCTCTCGATCAGTTCGCACATGGCATCCACTGTGTTGAAGTTCTCCGGAATGAGGTCTGCAGCCTTGATCTTGATATCGAACTCATTGTTGATCTCGCTGACGACGGAGATGATATCAAAGGAGCTGAGGATCTTGTCATCGATCAGTGCTTCCTCTCCTTCAAAATCCACATCCGGTCTTGTCTCATCAAGAATCTCCAGAAGTATGCTTTTGATTTCGTCCATAGTGTTTCTCCTTAATATAGTATTTTTTAATTCTTTTTAATATAGTACTAAAACTTCCCACTTGTTACTTAAAGTCAAGCTGAAATCGAAA
>DMAZ01000036.1:3978-15539 GCA_003446335.1 Lachnospiraceae bacterium
ACTAAAGCACTGTAGTATGGGAAGTTTTAGTATAGTATTTTTGATTCTTTAAGTTCTCAGAACTGCTGGTACATGAAAGCCCCTACGTCGAATCCCGGTCCGTAAACGCTGAAGATCAGGATCGTCCAGATCGCGATGAACACAACGGCCAATCGGAAAATGATCTGCTGATCCGCAAGTAACTCTCTGATTTTGACCCCGCGCTCGTTCACAACGTCGACCACGATCTGCAGGATGATCGCCATCATGAGGACGGAGAACTCCCGCTCGGGGACACCGAGCCTGAAGAAAGATCCGTCGGTAAGGATCCAGGGATTGAAGACGGTAAATGTCTTCCTGAGCATCTCGAAGGCGGCCCGTGTATCCGGCGTGCAGTCGAAATACCGTCCGATCGTGACAAGGAAAGTCGTTCGGACCATGCAGAAGCCTTTCCAGCCGACCGAGTTCCCGTTTATATGACAGACATCCCTCATTTTCGCGTAGACGCGTTCCAGCAGCGTGTGGCTGGATACCAGCGTCGCATGGTAGATGCCGAAGATGACATACCGCCAGCTCGCGCCGTGCCAGATACCGACCAGAACAAATACAATGAAGGATGCCAGCGTCGTCGGGATCGTCTTCCCGATGTAGGGACCGAGAGACTTCTTGAGATTCTTCTGCATTTTAGCAAATGGCTTTGAGAGGGCGATCGGATAAAAAACATAATCCTTCATCCAGGTGCCGAGCGTCATATGCCACCTCTGCCAGAATTCGGATACATTAAGTGCCATATAAGGCTGGTTGAAATTCTCGGCAAGCTTCACGCCGAACAGCTCGGAGGCTCCGATGATGATATCGATGCCGCCGGCGAAGTCTCCGTACATCTGAATACCGTAGAAGAGGACCCCGAGAAAAACGGTCAGGCCGCTGTAGGAGTGGTCCGCGTAATGCGCGATGATCTCGTTCACGATGATCGCGCATCGCTCCGCGATGACCATCTTCTTGAAATATCCCCAGAGCATACGATAGATACCGGTCCTGAAGGATCTTCCGTTGAAAGACCGCTCCGCATAGAGCTCCGGCGCGAGTGCGTCGTAGCGGCTGATCGGTCCCTGGATGATCTGCGGGAACCAGGAGGTGAACAGGGCAAATTTGAAGATGTTGCGGTCAGCCTCATATTTTTCATTGTAGACATCGATAAGGTAGCCGGTCGTCTGAAATGTGTAAAATGAGATGCCGAGAGGCAGAATAAAACTTACCTGAGGAATCCCGAACGGCACGCCAAGGCGCGAAAGCACGCTGTCAAAATTCGAAGTAAAGAAATTGGCGTACTTCAGAACGATCAGCATGCCCAGATTGATCAGCAGAGTCACCAGAAAGACTCTGTGCCTTTTCACACGGGCCGCTGCGCGGATCGCTTTTTTCTCTTCTCTTGACAGGGGTTTTTCGGAAGCCTTGATTGATCTTGAGGACGCTTCACCGATCCGTTCCATGGTACGTGCGCCCAGAAAGGTCGACACGATCGTGACCGTTATAAAGAGACCGGCTTTCAGTCCGCCGGAAATGTAATAAAAGAGGATACTGGAAAGCAGCAGAACGATCCACTGATACTTCTTCGGGACAAGATAATACAGAAGAACGGCGATGCCGATGAACACTATATAATAAAGAGAGAATACTGCCATGACACCACCTGAATGAAATAAAATACACACAGAGTATATTTCAAGAGAAAATGATTGTCAATTGCAGATAAAAACTTATCCGTGTATTTGTTGACAGCCAGTCTTATTAATAATATACTTACGTTGGTTAGTTATGTATAACCATTGAATCAGGATAACTTGTATACGAAAAGGGAAAGCGATTCGGATGCTTTCCCTGCGGAGGAAAAAACATGAGCAGTAAAGATTCGATTATCATGCTGGCGAGCGTCGGAACGACCGTTATACGCGCAAAGGTCATTACATATGACAAGATCAGGGAGGAACTTGCTGATTATTCCGGAATGGAAGTCCTTCAGGTCTTCACGGATGACAGTGCCGCCCATTCCATGTCAGACAAAGAGGACAAGGTCTATACCGTCGAGGAAGCGCTGGAAAGAGCGATCGCACTCGGATACAGCAAGGTCATCGCCGTTCCGGTCTTCATGACAAAAGGTGAACTTTACAACAGTTTAAAGAGCCGTCTGGATTTTTACCTGGACCGCCTGGATATAAAGATGACGGATTCGATCCTCTATGATGCGGATTCCTGCAGGGAGTTCCTTGAGGTGTTTGAAACATTTGCACAGCTTGATCCGAATAAAGAGTATCTGCTTGTCGAGCACGGCAACCCGTATTATCACTGTGCGGCAAATACATACCTTCAGAAAGCCCTGGATGAGAAGGGGTATGCAAATGCAAAAGTCATCCAGCTGAAAGAACGCGACAGCTTTGGTCAGGCCATCACTTTCCTGAAGGCAAGACATGCCGATGAGACCGGCGCACAGGTCGTCGTGACTCCTCTCATCGTAGCATGGGGCGACTACATGGCCAATGAACTGTACAATGCACAGGATTCCTTCGTATGGAGACTGAGGAATGCCGGTTACCGCGCCGTCTTTACGGGTGCGGGACTCGGTGAATTCGAAGCATTCCGCAAGCTCTACTTCAAGAGACTGGATGCGGTGAAGGAGTGATAATATGGAAATTCGTAACGATGCATGGCGCGGTTTCAAGGGAACGCACTGGACCTGCGACATTAATGTAAGAGACTTCATTCAGAATAACTATACCGTCTATACCGGCGATGAGAGTTTCCTTGCCGGTCCGACGGAAGGGACCGATAAGCTGTGGGGAAAACTGCAGGAACTGCAGAAAGAGGAGCGTGCCCGCGGCGGCGTCCTCGAGTGTGAGACAGAAGTGGTCACCGGCCTCACCGCTTACGGCCCGGGCTACATTGATCCGGAACTGAAGAACTATGAGAAGGTCGTCGGTCTTCAGACAGATAAGCCGCTGAAGCGCGCGTTCATGCCATACGGCGGTATCAAAATGGCGATCCAGGCAGCAAGGACTTACGGGTATGAAGTAAATCCGAAGTACAATAAAATATTTAACGAGTATCACAAGACACACAATCAGGCGGTGTTCGATGCCTACACACCGGAAATGAGAACTGCAAGACACACTCATATCATCACAGGCCTTCCGGATACCTACGGACGAGGGCGTATTGTCGGCGATTACAGGAGAGTTGCGCTCTACGGCATCGACTTCCTGATCGAAAAGAAGAAGGAAGATCTGGCAAATTGCGGGCACGGTGAAATGACGGACAACATCATCCGGCAGAGAGAAGAGCTGGCTGACCAGATCAAAGCCCTTAATCAGATGAAGGAAATGGCAGCAGTCTACGGTTTTGACATTTCCGTACCGGCTGCAAATGCCGCCGAAGCCGTCCAGTGGCTCTACTTCGGCTATCTGGCAGCCATCAAGACACAGAACGGCGCAGCCATGAGCGTCGGCCGTATCTCCACATTCCTCGATATCTATATCCAGAGAGATCTGGAGGAGGGGACACTGACCGAGTCCGAAGCCCAGGAACTGATCGACCATCTGGTCATGAAGTTCCGCATGGTCAAATTTGCCCGTATTCCTTCCTATAATCAGCTGTTCTCGGGTGACCCGGTCTGGGCAACGCTGGAAATGGCCGGTATCGGTATAGACGGAAGACCGCTCGTCACGAAGAACGACTTCCGCTTCCTGCACACGCTTGAGAATATGGGCCCGTCCCCGGAACCGAACCTGACGGTCCTCTACTCCAGCAGGCTGCCGGAAGCTTTTAAGAAGTATGCGGCCAAGATCTCCGTGACGACAAGCTCGATCCAGTACGAGAACGACGACGTCATGAAGCCCGTGTGGGGTGATGACTACAGTATCTGCTGCTGCGTATCCGCCACACAGACAGGAAAGGAGATGCAGTTCTTCGGAGCCCGCGCGAACCTTGCCAAGTGCCTTCTTTACGCGATCAACGGCGGATTTGACGAGAAGCACCGCATCCAGTGCGGACCGGAACTTGTTCCGATCACATCCGAGTACCTGGACTATGACGAAGTCATCCATAAATTTGATCTGATGATGGACTGGCTGGCAGGACTGTACGTCAATATCCTGAACCTCATCCAGTACATGCATGACAAGTACTATTATGAGGCGGCGGAGATGGCGCTGATCGATACGGACGTCCGGAGGACATTTGCAACCGGTATCGCAGGCTTCTCCCATGTCGTCGACTCTCTGAGTGCGATCAAGTACGCGAAAGTCCGCGTCATCCGCGACGAGGAGGGCATCGCTGTCGGGTTCGAGACGGAAGGAGATTTCCCGAAGTACGGAAACGATGACGACCGTGCCGACGACATCGCCGTGTGGCTGCTCAAAACGTTCATCACGAAAATCAAGAAGTATCATACCTACCGGGATTCCGAGGCGACGACATCGATCCTGACGATCACATCGAACGTCGTTTACGGCAAGGCAACCGGCGCGACACCGGACGGCCGCGAGGCTTATAAGCCGTTCGCACCGGGCGGGAACCCGTCCTACGGCGCGGAGCAGGAGGGCCTTCTGGCTTCCCTCAACTCTGTCGCGAAGGTGCCGTACGAGTACGCTCTCGACGGCATCTCCAACACGCAGACGATCAGCCCGACGGCTCTCGGCCACAACGTCGACGAGCAGAAGAGCACGCTGGTCAGCGTGATGGACGGCTACTTCGACCGGGGCGCGCATCACCTCAACGTGAACGTGTTCGGCACGGAGAAGCTCATCGACGCCATGGAGCATCCGGAGAAGCCGGAGTACGCGAACTTCACGATCCGCGTGTCCGGGTACGCGGTCAAGTTCATCGATCTGACACGCGAGCAGCAGCTTGACGTCATCGCGAGGACGTGCCACAAGAGTCTGTGACGGCGGCAATTGGGGACGGTTCTTCCGGTCGGTAAAATATCGGCAATCAGGGACAGTTCTATTACATCAGCGGGAGAAACCCCACCTAAAAAGTGCGTCGTATTTCCACAGCGCACGTCTGCGATCCGGATAAAATCGGAGGAATAGAAATGTTTGACTGCACAAAGTCCGGCACAGATCAAAACAAGAGGGAACCAGGGGACTCGGTGGGATGGATTCACTCCACCGAGTCTTTCGGTGCCGTGGATGGACCGGGGATACGCTTCCTGATCTTTCTTCAGGGATGCCGGATGAGATGTATGTACTGTCATAATCCGGATACATGGAAAATGGCAGGGATACCGGGAGCGATCTCGGACAGTAATGCAGAGAGAGAAAGAGAGCATACGGTTCCCGCAGAAATGGCAAATGCCGGGTACGTCAGGCAGATGACCGTCCGTGAACTCCTGAACAAGGCCGAGCGTTACCGAAGCTACTGGCGTGATACGGGCGGCATTACTGTCAGCGGCGGGGAGGCCCTCCTGCAAATTGACTTTCTGACGGATCTCTTTGAGGAGGCGCATCGCCGGAAAATAAATACCGTTCTCGATACCGCCGCCCAGCCGTTCACCCGTACACAGACTTTTTTCGGAAAGTTTGAACGCCTGATGAAGAGCACGGATCTGATATTGCTGGATATCAAACACATAGACGAAAAAAAACACAGAAAACTGACCGGTCATACCAACCGGAATATTTTGGATTGTGCCCGTTATCTGTCGGAGATCGGCAAGCCGGTCCGGATCCGCTATGTTCTGGTTCCCGGGATCAATGACTCAGAGGAGGATCTGACAGGATGTGCGGAATTCCTCCGTACACTTAAGAATGTGGAAAGGGTAGAGGTGCTGCCTTACCATACGCTCGGCGTTTTTAAGTGGGAGGAGCTGGGATACAGCTATCCGCTCAAAGGGGTTGAGCCTCCTACGGAGGAAAGCGTGGAGACGGCACGCAGAATACTGACAGGAACGTAAAAAAGGACGGACTTTTCCCTCTGAATCAGGGACAGAAAGGGCTGTCCTTTTCTGCTGACCGTCCGTATAACTATATGACGAAAAAACAGCAGAAAAAATAAGGGGTATTTCAATGATCATAGTTACAGTACTTGCCGTTATCACAATTTTTGTGGGAATCATCTCATACGCAGCATACACAGACGTCCTGTTCGGGACCTATTATCCGCTTTACAGAGAAGCATACGGAAGAGACGAAGACAAGATCGACAGCGGAGACTATGTCGGCTTCCTCACATCCATTTACAAGAAAGCCGGCGGCCGACTCGATGCGGATGACTACATCGCCATCTGATGAGTAAATCAGGCAAATAGCTCCAAAGTCCGGAAGAAGGCACGCAAAACGGTTAAAAAACTCAAAAAAAAACAAAAATAAAGATTGGCCCTCACAAAAGAAACAACGTATAAAAAAATGTAAGACAAAAAAACAAAAACAAAAAACCTTATGAGATTTCAACGAGAGGTTCCGAAGGAACAAACCGGCAGATCCGTAAGTTAATATAAATTGAACCCAGACAATCTTATAGGATTTCAACGGCTAAGCCCCGAAGGGGCAGGGCCGGCAGATCCATAAGTTAAAAATAAATCCGAATCCAGATAACCTTATGAGATTTCAACGAGAGGTTCCGGGAGGAACAAACCGGCAGATCCGTAAGTTTACATAGAAAAAACCACTATATATGCTCGGAATGAGAATACCGACCATATATAGTGGTTTTTAATTACCCTAAAAAGCGAACACTTGTTCCGAGACGGATCCTGTGGTATACTTTACTAAAACGCCCCCGCATCGTATTGCTGAACAGTCTTATCGTGAAACATGCATCGTCGGACGCTCATGACCTCATAAACTCTGATGGAGAGAAATATATGCCAGAATATTTAAAGACCCTCAACGAAGATCAGCTGGAAGCCGTCCGGCAGACCGAAGGATATGTCCGCGTCATCGCCGGCGCCGGCACCGGCAAGACCCGGGCCCTCACGAGCAGGTACTGCTATCTCGTCGACATGCTCGGCATTGCCCCGAAAAACATACTGTGCGTGACCTTCACGAACCGGGCGGCCAACGAGATGAAATACAGGATCCGGAAAATGCTCGGGGATGATCTCGACCTCGGGTACGTATGCACGATCCACGCCTTCTGTGTGCAGCTGCTCAAAGAGGACGCCCACGTGCTGGGCTTTCCGAAGAACTTCATCGTGCTGGACACGGAAGATGAAAAAAATATGTTGCAGAAAGTATTCGAGGACATGCACCTTTCGCTCCGCGACGTCACGATCCAGCGGACGATCGATGAAGTCCTCGAGACCATGAAGATGCGGGCCGACTCCTATATTCAGGAGTTTTATCTTCTGGATAACGAGCGCCTGAAAGAAAGTTTTGCAAATGCCGCCACCCGGGAAGAAGAAATCTTCCTCCGCTACATCTATGAGCAGAAGAAATGCTTCGGTCTGGATTTCAATGACCTGATCAATTTTGCCGGCTATATTCTGGAGAATTATCCCGAAGTCAGGGAGAAGTGGCAGAGCCGCTGCGAATACGTCATGGTCGATGAGTTCCAGGATGTCTCCGCAAAACAGTATTCGATCGCCGGAACACTGGCAGGTCTGCACAAAAATCTCTTCATTGTCGGCGATCCGGATCAGACGATCTATACCTGGCGCGGATCCCATATGAAACTGTTCCTGGATTTTGATAAGAAATACAAGGATGCGAAGACGATCGTCCTGGCCCGGAACTACCGGTCCGTGCCGGAGATCCTGACGGCCTCGGATGAACTGATTGCCCACAATAAGCTGAGATTTAAAAAGAAGCTGACGGCGGAGCGCCGGCCGGCAGCGGAGCTGGGGAAACCGGTGTGGTATGAGGATTCCGGGGATATAACATCGAGTCCGGCGCTGACGGGAAACACAGATGTTCCGGATCTTCATCCGGCAGAGCCTTCCGGCGGCGCCGCAGAGAGTACATCCGGAAAGATGAACGTTGGCCTTCCCGTCTGGTATCACGCACCGGACCCCAAAAAAGAGGCGGAGTGGGTCGCCCGCATGGCCACGGCCTATGTGGATCGCGGCGGAAAGCTGTCCGATATCGGCGTCCTCTACCGCGCCAATTATCTCTCCCGGGCGATCGAGGAAGCCTTCATCCGTGCAAAAATCCCTTACACGATCTACAGCGGCATCGCGTTCTACGGCAGGAAAGAAATCAAAGACGTCGTGTGTTATCTGCGCATGCTGACCCAGGCCGATGACGTTGCCTTCCGCCGGACCGTCAATCTTCCGGCACGCAAGATCGGAAAACGGAAGATCGAGTATCTGACAAATCTCTCGGAGAGCAGGAACATTTCTCTCTACGAAGCCCTGAAAGAATCACTGGATGATCCCGAATTCAGGGGGACCGGCGCCAGACGATACGTGAATGCCATCGAGGAGGTCCGCGGGAGGATGGAGCAGCACAAAAAAGTGGTCAGCTTTATGATGCCTTTTGACCGGGATCACAACTATCTGGCGGATATCCTGCAGCAGATCATGGATCTCTCCGGATACGAGGAGTATCTGAGGGTGCAGGGCGACCAGGAGAGGCTGGACAACATCGCTGAATTCAAGCGCGCGGTCGCCACGGCCGGCGAGGATCCCGACATGACCCTGCCCGAATTCCTGAATGAGATCGCGCTGTTCACGAACCTTGATAAGGAAGAGCGGAAGGATACCGTCAAGCTGATGACGGTGCACACTGCCAAGGGCATGGAATACCCGATGGTCTTCATCATCGGTCTGTCGGAAGGGGTTTTCCCGTCCCGGAAAGTTCTTATGCCGGAGGAGATGGACGAGGAGCGGAGACTCATGTACGTGGCCATGACCCGTGCGAAGACGTATCTGGCTCTGACGGACAGTGAAGGGATTGCAAATGACAACCTGTTCAAGTATCCCTCCCGCTTCATCGCGGAGTGCGGCGATGCAAACATCGCAAAGCTGAACCCGCCCGATGCCGACCTTGCAAAAAGGGCGAAGGAGTTCGCGGCGCAGGATGAGAAGAGGCTCGACGGGCTTGCCAATCTTCTGCCGGTCGGTGCCAGAGTGCTCCACGAAGTGTTCCGTGAAGGGACGGTAGTGGCCTGCGACGTAAAGGGCGGTTTTTATACGATCAAGTTCGACGGCCTGCCGACACAGAGGAATCTGCGGATCGCGGCCAAACTGACGAGGATATAAAAAGGGAGAGCTCCGTACGGAGCTCTCCTCGTATCTATCATTTATTAATTAGCGCATTGTGCTGGAGATGTATTTGTTGTATACAAAACCATCAGAGTCTACGGACGGTACATAGACCTTTACCCAGTCGCCGGCTGTGCCGATGATCACCATCTTGGTGTTCGGAGCAAGCTCTGCGATCATTTTGGAATCGGAGGTTGCGCGGCTTCTGAGTGCAAGGAAATCATCTACGTTCGCGTAGCGGATCTCACCTGCGAGTGTCTTGTCAAGAGAGACAGTCTTTGTGGAGGTTTTCTTTACCGGCTGTTTGGTCTCGACTTCTACGTACTCATATACGACGACCGGCTCCTCTACTTCTACATAAACCTCATCAAGATCATCTTCATCGTCTACATAAACGACCTCATCTTCATCTGTATAGATATCATCCAGCTCTGCCTGTGTTAAGTGGAAGTTCGGGTTCTCGTCATCACAGTACATAACGGAATCATCGTCATCGTCGATATCGACATATACACAATCACTTGCCATAACGGTAGCTGCTGTGGGTACGATGATCGTTGTAGCTGCTGTTGCTGCGATGAGTGTGCCAAGTACGACTTTCTTAAGAGTGTTCTTCATGATGTTTTCTCCCTTTGTTTTAATTCTTATCTTCTTTATCTGAATTTGTTTTTGTTTTTTGCGCTTACATCTTTTTATACGGGAGTCTGTTGCGGGGGGCTAAAAATTCGTATAAATTTATTTTATAAGTTTATTTACTATATGTAGCACACCGTTTTGTGCGGAGGGAAAAATGAACGACTACGGATGGGACAGAAGTCTGAATATCAGCACCATGGGAAGGGACGAACTGCATGAGGATTACCATCATTTTGCCTACGAACCGACGGCCTATTCAGTGCTTTTAAGGCTTGCGGAGCGCGGATATATTAAGGAGGAGAATACGCTGATCGATTACGGGTGCGGCAAAGGGCGCGTCAGTTTTCTGCTCAGCCGCAGGACGGGCTGCAGGACCATAGGGATCGAGTTCAACGAAGACATTTATGAGGCAGCCGTGAGGAACCTGGAGAGCTATCGGGGAGACCGCGGAAGGATCACATTTGTAAATACGGACGCGGAGCACTTCGACGTTCCCGTTGAGGCAGACCGGTTCTATTTCTTCAATCCCTTCTCCGTCAGCATTTTATACCCGGTGCTGGAGCGGATCTACGCATCTTATTATGAGGAACCCCGCTGGATGTACCTCTTTTTCTATTATCCGAGTGCCGAGTATATATCCCACATCATGCGGGATGCGCGGCTCATGTTCGTGGACGAAGTGGAGACTGCGGACCTGTTTTCGGGGGAAGATGTACGAGAGAGGATCATGGTCTTTGAGGTCGCGCTGTGAGGCGGCCGGTGACCTGTGAGTCAGTCGGAGATTATGCAGGCGGTGCCGGTCTGAAGTCAGACGGCCCGTGAGGATATGCGTAAAGACCGCTTAAAACGAGCAAGGAGGAAAAAAGATGAGAAAAAGTGCAGTCATTTATTATTCACAGACCGGTATCACAAAAGCCGTTGCAGACAAGCTTGCAGAGCGCTATGCGTCCGATGTCCACGCCATTAAAACAAAAGAAGCCTACAAGGGATATCTGGGCGCGATTATTCGTGCCGGAAAAGAGATGCTGAAAAAAGAAACGGTCGAGATCACTACACCGGCTGCGGATCTTAGCGGGGTGGAGGTCGTATTTGTCGGCTATCCGATCTGGTACGGCGATATGCCTGTATTTGTAAAGGACTATCTCGAAAAATGCAATATCCGGGACAGGATCGTGGTGCCGTTCGCGACATCGGGCGCATCCGGAATAGACAAATCCGTAAAGACGCTTCGCAGGATCGCTCCGAAAGCCAGAGTGCGCAGACCGTTCGTGACCTCCAAAGCCAAAAAGGGAGATTTGGAGCGGTGGCTCGAAGATTTGGATGTGCAGATGGAATCGTGAAAATAGATAATGAAAACAGAAAAATTCGATATCGTATTATCAAATTGGGAGAAATATGAAATTAAGACATTTTTTTTAGTGACTTTGCCCAAGAATCATGTATAATGCAACATGAGATCATAAGGAAAATATCCTGCGGTCTGATAATAATTTCATGTAAGCAACTGTTGTTTTTTATATTTAAGAACGAGGTCAAAACATGGCAAAAATTGATTTAACCAAGTATGGTATTACAGGTTCGACCGAAATTATTTACAATCCGTCTTATGAAGATCTTTTCATAGCGGAGACACAGCCGGATCTTGAGGGGTTTGATGTAGGTAAGGTCAGCGAGCTCGGTGCTGTTGATGTTTTCACAGGTATTTATACCGGCCGTTCCCCAAAAGATAAGTACATCGTTATGGATG